>JBEGLG010000124.1:0-2854 GCA_041183645.1 Actinomycetota bacterium
GCTTACATCTGTGGCGAAGAGACTGCCCTGCTCGACTCCCTCGAGGGTCGTCGCGGTCAACCTCGTCTGAAGCCGCCATTCCCTGCTGTTGCAGGACTCTATGCGGCACCGACGGTCATCAACAACGTTGAGACCATCACGAACATCCCTTACATCATCGATCGCGGAGTCGACTGGTTCCGCCAGTTCGGCACCGAGAAGTCCCCGGGCTTCAAGGTCTTCGCGGTCTCGGGTCACGTCAATCGTCCGGGTATCTACGAGGCACCGCTCGGCATCACCATGCGCGAGCTGCTCGAGTACGCCGGCGGAATGCGCGACGGTCGTCCCGTGAAGTTCTGGCTTCCGGGTGGTTCGTCGGTTCCGATGCTGACCGCCGATCACCTCGATGTGCCCATGACCTACGAGGACATGGCCGCTGCGGGCACGATGCTCGGCACCGGTACTCCGATGCTCTTCGACGACACGGTCTCGGTCGTCAAGGCTGTCACCCGCTGGCTCGAGTTCTACAAGCACGAGTCCTGCGGCAAGTGCACTCCGTGCCGCGAGGGCACTTACTGGATCACCGGCGTGCTCGAGAAGTTCGAGCACGGTCACGGCAGCGAGGCCGAGGTCGACACCCTCGTCAACCTGTGCGGCCAGATCGCCGGCCGCTCCTTCTGCGCCCTCGGCGATGCAGCTGCCACGCCGTACCCGGCGGCACTCAAGTACTTCCGCGATGAGTTCATCGCGGCAACCACCACGTCTGCCGATGAGCAGTTCGATCCGGTGGCGTCCTACGTCTTTGCGGGAGCGGTAGCCCGATGACCATCACGAACAACACCGGCTCTGATCTCGCAGCGATCGAGACCATCACGGTCGTCGTCGACGGCGTGGCAGTCGAGGTACCCAAGGGCACCCTCGCGATCCGCGCGGCCGAGCTCATCGGCACCGAGATCCCGCGCTTCTGCGATCACCCGCTGCTCGATCCGGTCGCCGCGTGCCGCGCGTGCCTGATCGAGGTCGAGGGCATGCCCAAGCCGCAGCCCGCGTGCGCGCAGGTCGTCACCGACGGCATGGTCATCCGCACCCAGAACTCCTCGCCGGTTGCCGCGGAGGCACAGGCGGGTGTCATGGAGTTCCTTCTCCTCAACCATCCGCTCGACTGCCCCGTCTGCGACAAGGGCGGCGAGTGCCCGCTGCAGAACCAGGCCATGTCGGTCGGTCGCCCGGAGTCACGCTTCACCGAGGAGAAGCGCACCTTCGAGAAGCCGATCAACGTGAGCGCGCAGATCCTGCTCGACCGCGAGCGCTGCGTCTCGTGCGCTCGTTGCACTCGATTCGCCGACCAGATCGCCGGCGACGCCTTCATCGACCTGCTCGAGCGCGGCGCCAAGCAGCAGGTCGGCACCGCTGACGATCAGCCGTTCGACTCGTACTTCTCGGGCAACACCGTGCAGATCTGCCCGGTGGGCGCTCTCACCAGTGCGGCGTACCGCTTCCGCTCGCGTCCGTTCGATCTCGTGTCGGTTCCGACCACGTGCGAGCACTGCGCGTCGGGCTGCTCTCTGCGCACCGACTACCGCCGTGGCGTCGTCACTCGCCGCCTGGCGTGGGATGACCCCGAGGTCAACGAGGAGTGGAACTGCGACAAGGGTCGCTTCGCCTTCCGGTACCAGACCGAGGGCCGTATCTCCGCCCCGATGATCCGCGAGAACGGCGAGCTGCGCGTGGCCTCCTGGCCCGAGGCACTGGGTGCCGCGGCCGAGGGCCTGCGCAAGGCCGGCACCGCGGTCGGCGTGCTCGTCGGCGGTCGCGCCACGGTCGAGGATGCCTATGCCTACCAGCGCTTCGCCCGCATCGCGCTCGGCTCGGATCACCTCGACTTCCGCGTGCGCGCGAACTCCGATGAGGAAGCTGCCTTCCTGAAGTCAGTGGTGGCCGGCGCACCCGTGCGCACGACCTACGCCGATCTTGAGAGTGCGCCTGCAGTCCTGCTCGTGGCCTTCGAGCCCGAAGACGAATCGCCCATCGTGTTCCTGCGCCTGCGCAAGGCCTCGGCCTCGCGCACGAAGGTGCTCAGCGTCTCGGCCACCGCGACTCGCGGTCTCGAGAAGATCAATGGCACCTGGATCCCGGCAGCCCCGGGCACTGAGGCCTCTGCACTCGGCTCACTCGACTCTGCTGTTCTCGATCAGCTGCGCCAGCCCGGCGCGGTCATCCTGGTCGGCGAGCGCATTGCCTCGATCGCCGGTGGCGCATCGGCGGTGCAGGCACTCGCTGCCTCGACCGGCGCAGCGCTGTCGTGGGTTCCGCGTCGCGCAGGCGAGCGCGGTGCACTTGATGCCGGCGCTCTCGCCGGGCTTCTCCCGCTCGGTCGCCCGCTCACCGATGCGTCAGCCCGCTCCGAGGTTGCCGCGGCGTGGGGCATCTCAGCCGATGCACTGCCGAAGCAGGCAGGCCTGTCGGGCGAGAACCTGCTGCTGGCCGCGAAGCAGCGCACCATCCGCGCCATCATCTCCGGCGGCGTTGATCTCGGCGACTTCGCGAATCCCGCGCTCGCACGTGAGGCATTCGAGAGCACCGGATTCGTCCTGTCGCTCGAGAATCACCATTCGAGTGTCACTGAGATTGCCGATGTCGTGCTTCCGGTGGCCGTCGTCACCGAGAAGTCCGGCACCTTCCTCACCTGGGAGGGTCGTCCCCGCCCGTTCGGCGAGGTGCTGCGCGACGCGCTGATGATGTCCGATGCAGCCGTCCTCGGCCTGCTCGCCCAGAGCCTCGGCGCGAATGTCGGAGCCTCCGACGTTCCCGCGCTGCGCACTCAGATGGCGTCCCTCGGCGCGTGGCACGGTGCGCGCGAGGCCGCACCGTCGGT
>JBEGLG010000125.1:0-9096 GCA_041183645.1 Actinomycetota bacterium
ATGTGCTTACGCTTGTAAATCGGCGCAAGAGGGAAGGTGACCTGCTTGACGGTCATCTGACCAACACCGACCCAGATGTTCGAGGGAATCCAATTCCACTGGGAGTTCGGTGACACGACGACGATCTCATGCTCCCTGTCGACCATGCGCCGAAGATGGAGAGCTGCGGTGTGCCCGGCGATGCCGGCGCCCAGGATGACAGTACGAGCCATGACTTCTCCTTTTTCCTTGAACGAGGCTTGGGGAGGTGGTACCTCAGCCGACGAGGGTGCCGCCAGCGGATTGAAGGTCAGCGATCCCGCCTTCGAGATTCACGATCGAGGTGAACCCAGCGGCGGCGAGCTGATCGGCGGCAATTGCCGAGCGGCGTCCGCTGTGGCAGTAGACGGCGACCGTGCTGGTCTTTTCGAGCTTGAGAATCTGATTGCCGAAGTCAGCACCTTCAACATTCATGTTCACCGCGCCATCGAGATGGCCTGCAGCGAACTCTTCTGGGGTACGAACGTCGACAACGGTGACGCCGGGCTGGGAAGCGGTCGTGAGGAAAGTGTGGGGATCGACTGTCGTGATGGCGCTCGATCCCGAACTGCATGCGGCGAGCAGCAAGATGCCGACCACGGCGAGAGCCGCCATGCTGCGTCGGACCATGGTCGTGTTGGTCGTGGTGCTCACTTCTTCTCCTCGCTCGCTATACCCCCATGGGTATACGGAGAAGGCTAGCAAGTACTGAGGTGTGGGCATAGGACCAAAGGCCCTCGCCGCGTACGGCTATGGGTGAGCGCAGGAGAGAGGGGTGCCGAGAAGCTCGAGGCGGAGCCCCCGGTCAGGATTGAACTGACGACCTACCGCTTACAAGGCGGTTGCTCTACCACTGAGCTACAGGGGCGAAGGCGCGACAAGGTCGCGCGAACGGAGGAAGTTTAGCCTCCCCGCGGGGAGCGGTTTCCTGCCCGAGTCGCACCCCTAGGCTGCTTGGGTGCAGCTCTTCATCTGGTTCACGACGTCGGCGCTCATTGCCGTCGGGATAGCTGCCTTCACCCGCCAGCGCGGCTGGGGCATGGCACTGCCCGTGCTGACGGCCGGCGTCATCGTCGGATTCCTGCCCGTCGGGCCGAATGCGCCGCCCGAGCCCGAGATCATCCTCGCCGCGATCCTGGCTCCGCTGGTGTTCGGCGAGGCCTTGGGCTCCTCTTTCCTTGATCTGCGCAAGGTGAGAAAGCCGGTACTTACCCTCGCCATCGGCCTTGTCCTCGCGACGACGCTCATCGTCGGCGGAGTGCTCAGCCTGATGGTCACCGCCCCTCTTGCCCTGGCGTTTGCCCTCGGCGCGGTGCTGGCCCCCACGGATGCTGTTGCCGTTAGTGCCGTCGCACGCCGGGCCTCGCTCGATCGTCGACTCGTCTCGATCCTCGAAGGCGAGAGCCTGGTCAACGACGGCACGGGGCTGACCCTGCTGCGCGTCGCGGTGATCATGCTGCTCGCCGGGTCGGTGACCCTCGGGCAGGTCGCGGGAACCTTGGCGCTGTCGGTCATCGGCGGCGTGGCCGTCGGCGTGGCCGGCGGCTGGATTGTCACCGTGATATCGCGACGCACGACTGACGTCGTGGCATCCAACGGCCTCATCGTCATCGCCCCGTTCGTGCTGTATCTCGGAGCCGAGCGCATTCAGGGTTCGGGAATCCTGGCAGTCGTCGTGGCCGCACTCTGGATCGCGCATGCGCAGTCCTCGGACATCGGTCACGCGGCGCGACTTCAGGGCAGGCAGATCTGGCGTCAGCTCACCTTCCTGTTGCAGGCGATGGCCTTCTTCCTGGTCGGGCTCGAGCTGACCGACACCCTTCAGAAGATCAAGCCGGGGGAGTACGGCGCTGTCGTGTTCTTCGCGGCACTGGTGGTCGTCGTACTGATCGTGATCCGTTTTGCCTTTGTCTTCGCGATGGTCGGCGTGATGAGAGTGCGCGGAACCTCAGAGCGCTCCGGTGCGCTCGCGCGTGGCGCTGCAGTCGTGGCGTGGGCAGGTGCACGCGGGCCGGTTTCCGGCCTTGCGGCCTTTCTCATCCCGGTGGAGCTCACCGACGGAACTCCCGTGCCGCATCGCGAGGCCTTCCTCGCGGTCACCTTCCTGGTGATCGTGACAACCCTTCTCCTGTCGCAGACGCTCGGACCTGTGGCACGACTGCTGGGAACGACAACCGGCGATGACGCTGAACTCACCTATCGCGTGCACTCGGCACTGGTGCACGCGGCGCTCGAGCGACTCGATCAGACCGCGGAGCAGGCCGATGTGCAGGGACGACCACTGCCCAAGGAGGCAGTGATGCGGGTGCGCGACGACTTCGAGCTCGAACTCGACAGAATCGTCAGCAGTGCTCCTGAGACCACTGACGCTGACGGCCAGGCCCGGGCGATCAAGGCCCTCTACCTCATCTTGCTGCGCGCTGAGGAAGAAGAGCTCGTGCGCATCCGAGATGAAGAGGGCCTCCCCGATCCGGTGTTCCGAGACATGCTGAATCGCATCGACATCCGTCGAGAGGCGCTACGGTCATCTAGATGACTAATGACTTGAAGGTGCCGGCCGTGAGGCAGGGTTCCTCCACGGCCGCGATCATCGGCGTGCTCTCCATTGCCGGAGTCGCTGTCGCGATCACGCAGACCCTGCTCGTGCCGATCATCCCCGAGCTCCCGGGTCTTCTTCATACGTCATCCGATAACGCCTCATGGCTCATTACCGCCACCTTGATCACCAGCGTGGTGGCGACACCGTCGCTCTCTCGTCTTGCCGACATGTTCGGCAAGCGTCGGATGCTTCTCGTCAGCCTGGGTTGCCTGCTCGTCGGATCCCTTATCGGTGTCGAGGGAAATTCCCTGGTACTCCTAATCATCGCCAGATCACTGCAGGGCTTCGCTGTCGCGCTCGTGCCGATTGGCATGAGCATCATGCGCGATGAACTGCCGCGCGAACGTCTTGCGGGTGCAGTGGCCCTGATGAGTGCGACGATCGGTATCGGCGGCGCAGTGGGCCTGCCTCTCTCGGGCTGGATCTACTCGCAGTTCGGCTGGCATGCCATCTTCTGGAGCTCGGCCATCATCGCGCTGGTCATGATCGCCGCCGTGCTCGTCGTGATACGCGAGTCGCCGATCAGATCCGGCGGCACGTTCGACTACAAGGGCGCGGTTCTGCTGTCACTCGCCCTGACCTTCGTACTCCTCGGCATCACGAAGGGCGGCGCCTGGGGCTGGACATCCGGGCTGACCATCGGTTCCTTCGTCGTGGGTGTTGCCCTTTTCGCCATCTGGTGGCCTATGGAGTTCCGGGTTCCTGACCCGATCGTCGACCTGCGCACGTCTATCAGGCGTCCGGTGGCCCTCACCAATGCGGCTTCGCTGGTGATCGGCTTCGCGATGTACGCCAATCTGCTCACAACCACCCAGCTGCTCCAGCTGCCGCCGTCGACCGGCTTCGGATTCGGAATCAGCGCGATGGCCGCCGGGATCGTCCTTCTGCCTGCCGCGATGGTGATGGTGATCCTGGCGCCGGTCTCGGCCCGCATCACCAAGCGCTTCGGAGCACGCTCCACGCTGATGTTCGGCTCGGTCATTCTCGTGCTCGGCTACGTCGTGCGCTCGTTCGTCATGAGCACCGAACTTCTCGTGGTCATCGGAGCGGTGGTGGTCTCGGGCGGCACTGCTTTCACGTATTCAGCCCTGCCGGTGCTCATCATGCGTGCGGTGCCATTGCACGAGACCGCTGCGGCGAATGGACTCAACACGGTGGTGCGCATGATCGGCACCTCGATCGCGAGCGCGACCGTCGCGGCCATTCTCATTTCGATGACCGTGACCATGGGCGATCATCACTTCCCGACGCAGACGGCCTTCCAAGTGGTGTTCCTGTGCGCGGGCGGCACGGCGTTCATCGGATTGATCGTCGCCTTCTTTATTCCTGACCGCGTGACCGATCAGCCGGATGAGGCCGACATCATCGACGGCAGCGAGCACGCCACCCGATAGCCTTCCCGCATGGACGAGACACCTCCCTGCCCGGAGTGCGACTGCGAGTACACCTACGAATTGAGCGGCCTCTACGTCTGCCCGGAATGCGCGCACGAGTGGTCTGCGGATGCGGTGGATCCAGGCGACGGCCAGGTGGCAGAGCGCGTGGTGAAGGACTCCGCGGGCAATGTGCTGCATGACGGCGACAGCGTCACCATCGTCAAGGATCTCAAGGTCAAGGGCAGCGCGACCTCGATCAAGGTCGGCACGAAGGTGCGCAACATTCGCCTGGTCGACGGCCCCGACGGTCACGACATCGATGCCAAGGTCGACGGATTCGGATCGATGATGCTGAAGTCGAGCGTGGTGAAGAAGGCCTAGCCTTCGCCGTTACGGCGCCAGGGTGCCCGCGAAGATCTGCCAGGCCAGCAGTGACTTGGCCACCAGGCTCAGCACGATGTAGGTGCGCTCGCCTGTCAGGTAGTTCGCCCATCGACCCACCTTCTTGTACTGCAGGAACTGCACCAGCGCGAAGATGTTGAAGAAGATGAACAGCGAGATGATGATGCCGTAGACGAAGCCCGGAGGGGTGAGCTCTGACGGCGCACCGGGCGAAAGAACGTAGATCAAGATCGCGAGCCACGGAACGATGCCGGCGATGCAGCCGAAGATGAACGGCAGCCAGCCGCCGGAGCCGGGCTTCTCGTACTTCTCCTGCAGCCAGCCGAACAGGATCATCGATGCGTTCACGCCGAAGAGGGCGATCACGGCCGCGATATCGGAGATTCCGCAGATGAGCGCAATCAGCACGATCATCACTGATGAGCTCAGCGAGTACTCGACCCAGCGGAAGTAGTTGCGCTGGTGGGCCAGGCCATTCGCGTAGCGCGGGAAGAACCACGGGCTTGCCACGAGGAAGTGGAAGAGTGCCGAGAGACCGAAAAAGAGGGCCACGCCCCAGCCGATGCGGACGTCGAAGATCGTGACGGCCGGCGCCAGCGGGCTGCCGGGCGGGCCGGTCATATAGGTGCCGGTCACCGGGAGCGAGAACTGATTCGTGAGAACCAGCACCGCGATCAGCTGGATCAGGTGCGCGAAGCCCGCGATCACGTTGAGGCGACGCAGCTTGCGCAGCTGGTCAGCCGGAACTGCGGGCACGTCAGTGGAGGTGGTCATGCCTTACGGTCGCACGACTCGCATCGACGTGCCATGCGAAACGCCCGATCAAGCCCCGATTGACTGCTTGCGCAGCGTGCGCGTGCCCACGAGGACCGCCAGCAGGTAGATCACTGCCGCCACGCCGATCAGCCACTGGTAGCCGATGAGCAAGGAGAGGTACTCGAGACAGCCACCGATCATCGCGCCGAAGAGATTCGCCGCGAAGGCCGCTGTGGGGTTCTCGGCGTTCTTGAATCGCGAGGTGAACAGCAGGTTCGCGAAGAAGATGGGCGTGAAGGCGATCAGGATCGCGCACAGCAGCCGCAGCGGAATCGCCAGGCTGAGCAGTGACGAGTTCGGGATCAGGAACGCGACCAGGAGTGATGCGAAGAGCCCGGTGATGATCAATGGCCGTGGGATCGCGGACTTCACCCGTGATGTCACTTCGATGGCGACGAGCACGGCGAGAAGCACTCCGGCGAACACCATGGCATTGACCAGCCAGGTAGTGCCGAAGAGCAGGGCGAACGTGGTGACTGATCGAGTCTCCAGCAGCAGGAACGCCATGCCCATGAAGAACAGGTCGCCGTATCCGCGCATCATCCGCAGTGGGCCGCCGAAGACGCGGATGCCGATGAGTGCAACGCCCAGGATCAGTGCGATCACCAGGATGTAGAGCGGCGGGATCGAGCGATCCTTCAAGTACAGGAACGGACGGTCATCGTTGGCCGGAACGGGCACGGCTTCGCCGCGAGCCAGCGCAGCAGCGCGATCCCAGGTGGTGCCCGGAGCGCACACGGCGTTGTCGGCGTTCTTGCCCACGGTGATGGCAGCGAGCGACTGCACTGCCGTGAAGGAGTCCAGGCACGGTGCGTGCCCGAAGACCTCGTCGACGGTGCCGGCGAGACGATTCACCAGCCAGGGCTCGCGGTAGTAGTTGTACATCGCGAAGACGCCGTCGTCGGTGAGGTGATTTCGGGCCGCCTCGATCGACTGCTGGGTGAACAGGTACGACTCCAGGCGCAGCTGGCTCGCGCCTGACACCAGGGTCAGGGAGTCAGGCAGTGCGAACAGGATCAGGTCGTACTTCGTATCGGTGCTCGAGAGGAACGCGCGGCCGTCATTGATGTGGACGCTCACGCGCGGATCGTCGTAGGGCCTATTCGGGTTGACCTGCTGGCCGATCTGCTGGATGCGCGGATCGATCTCGACAGCATCGACATGCTTCGCGCCATGCGAGAGGGCCAGCGCTACGTCGGTGCCCGTGCCGGCGCCGACGACGAGCACGTTGTTGAGCGGGTTGTTGACAGCTCGTTCATAGGGCCGGCCGTAGACGGGCTCGGCGAGTAGGCGCTGCTTGACGTCCATCACGTTCTGATGCGGCACGCCGTTCACCTGGATGTGCGTGAACTCGTTGATGGTGCCCGCATTCTCGATCGAGGTGTGCACCTTGTAGTACGGCGACCACGAGACGCCTGCTGAGAGCGACTCGAGCACGAGGATGCCGATCACGACGACCATGGCGATGCGCGACAGCCAGGGAAGCAGCGGACCATAGAGCAGCACGAGCGCCACCAGGGTCACGAGCGGCCAGATCCATGAGGGTGCGCGCAGGAAGGCGATGAGGGTGAAGGAGAGCGTGCCGAGGATCGAGCCGATGATGTCCCAGCGATAGGCATCGAGGGCCTTGAACTCACGGAACGCGCGGCCGGTGATCTCGCCGAAGCCGGTCATGGTGATCGCGATGACGATGAAGACGAGAGGAAGGGTGACCCAGGCCGGGAAGCCGGAGGGGCGCACCTCGGTGAAGTAGATGAGATCAGTGCTCGATGCCTCGATGGTCGCGGGGAAGAGCATGACGAAGCCGACGAGGATCAGCAGTCCGATGGGCACGTAGCGGCCCATGTCGCGATCGCGGCGTGAGCGCAGGAAGCCGAGGCCAATCCCGAGGAACGAGGCGAGCAGGATGAGATTCGAGAAGTAGGAGAGGTGAATCAGGTTCGCGCCGCTCCAGCGGATCAGAGCCAGCTGCACGAAGAGCATGAGCGCGCTGGCCACCATGAGTCGGGCACGCCCGCGCAGGACCCACGACGGCATATCGGCCAGGCTTCTCGCGTTAGTCACGACGGAACCGTAGCGAACCCCCGCCTCGGGCGTCGGACGCCTGGCGGAGTGCGGCCTAGACTCGTGAGAAGTCCGCAGGCATGAAGGGGGTTCGGCCGTGTTCGAGCTCTACGCCCCCGCCCAGGAAGCCGGTCTCGCCCTGTGGCCCGTCCTCGCCGTCGTGCTCTTCATGATCGCCCTGAACGTGATCAACAACCGCATCGCCCCGCAGACTCATTTCCTCCTCTGGGCCTTCGGCAGCTCGGTAGTGCTCGTGGCCATCGGCCTGCTCGACGGCAATTCGTGGACGGATATGGGCCTGTCGTGGCGATTCGCGCTGCGTGGCCTGATCTGGGGCGGCATCACGATCGGTCTCGTCACGCTCGCCTACGCCGTGGCGTCGTCCTTCAAGAAGACGCGGGAGGCCTTTCACGACGAGCGCTATGCGCAGATGAGCGGCGGTCGGCTGATGTTCCAGACCCTGCTCGAGGTGCCGTTCGGCACCGTGCTGATGGAGGAGATCGCCTTCCGGGCGGTGCTCTTCTCGATGCTGGCCCGCAGATACGGCGTGATCTGGGGCCTCGTGGTCTCGTCGCTGCTCTTCGGGCTGTGGCACATCCTCCCCTCCATCGGGACCCATGAGTCGAATCCGGCCCTCGGCGGGGTAGCCGGCGAGGGCCGTAAGGGCAACGTGATCGCGGTGGCCCTGAGCGTGCTCACGACCTCGGTAGCAGGTGTGATCTTCGTGGGCCTGCGCCTGGTGTCGGGGAGCATCCTCGGCCCGATGGGCCTGCACTGGGCGACCAATGGCCTGGGCTACTTCTTCAGCTTCTTCCTCATCCGGATTCGTGACCGCGCGGCTGCCGGAATCGAGGAGCTGGTGCATCATCATGAGGAGCAGGGGCCTGGTCAGGGGGATCAGGACACCCGCCCCGGGGAAAATTCCCAGGGCGAATGACAGCCGTGTAATTGGACTCATAGGATGGGCACACCAGGACGAAAGCGACACGACCTCACCCGGTCGGGTCGCCCACAGCACCACGGAGGCCTTACGCATGGACGCCGCACGCACGCACCTCAGCTCCGAGGCAGCAGGGGCCATGCTGAGTGACCGTGACCGCGAGATCCTGGAGTTCGAGCGCCAGTGGTGGCGCTACGCCGGCGCCAAGGAGCAGGCAATCCGAGAGCTCTTCGACATGAGCGCCACTCGGTACTACCAGATCGTCAACAACCTCATCGATACGCCGGAGGCACTGGCCTTCGATCCGATGCTGGTCAAGCGGATGCGCCGCATGCGCGCCACCCGCCAGCGGGCGCGCTCCGCCCGTCGTCTGGGCATGGAAGTCAACTAGACAACTTTCAGCGCTATTACATGGTCGATGTAACACGACCGAACAGCGGAAAACATAGGAAGCCCACATACTTTTCGAGTGTCTCTGTACGGCTTTCTGCAATGTGCATCGCGTTTACATAACTCTTTTTTCCGAGACCTTGCAAACGGTTGCAAGCCGTTCTTTCGTGATTTACCCTCTCGTTGCCCCATTGGGGAGTGACTGCGGTCACACAACTATCTGTCGGCTCTTCCAGGCCGTTACGAGAGGACCATTACATGCGCAGGACTCTGCGGACCCTGGGTCTCGGCACCATTGCCGCAACCCTCGGCCTCGGCTCGCTGCTCGCCGCCACCCCGGCGAATGCAGCACCGAACACCATCACCATGTGGGTTGACCAGAAGCGAATCGCGAACTACCGCGAGGTCTTCCCGGGCAACACCTACGCCGGGTACACCATCAACCTGGTTCCCAAGGACTTCGGCAAGCTTCGCGATGACCTCGCGACCGT
>JBEGLG010000126.1:0-29031 GCA_041183645.1 Actinomycetota bacterium
TACGTACCAGCGCACCTCGTCGACCACCCCTGCGGCGAGGTAGGCACCGGCCACTGTGGGGCCACCCTCGAGCAGCAATCGCTGAACACCCATCTCCGCCAACTGCCCTAGGGCCGCTCGAGGGTCCCTTTCGGTGATGATCACCGTCTCGGCAGCCCCGTCGATCACGCGTGCACCCGAGGGGATCGGGCTCGTGCCGAGGATGACACGGATGGGACGGACACCGCCGCCGTGCTGCCTGACCGTCAATCGAGGGTCATCGGCGATCACCGTGCCCGTGCCGACGGCAATGGCGTCGACCTGGGAACGCAGAAGCTGCACCTCCGCATCAGCCTCTGCCCCGGTGAGCAGGAGCCTTTCAGCATCGACCGAGTCAACTTTGCCGTCGAGACTGCCGGCGATCTTGAGCGTGACGCGAGGACGACCTCGCTGCTTCATGAGGGTCCAGTCGGAGTTCAGCTCCGCTGCCTCGGATTCCAGCACGCCCGCGATCACCTCGACTCCGGCATCGCGTAAGCGACGCTCTCCGCCCGAGGCTTGAGCGGTGGGGTCGGACTGCGCGAACACCACGCGCGCGATACCTGCCTCGATGAGCGCATCAGCACAGGGGCCTGTTCGGCCCACATGAGCACAGGGCCCGAGGGAGACCACCGCCGTGGCTCCTCGCGGAGACTCGGAGCTCGACATGAGCGCATCGATCTCCGCGTGCACGGTTCCTGCACCGCGATGATGTCCCTCGCCGATCACTCGACCATCGCGCACCAGGACGCAGCCCACCCGCGGATTGACACCACGCGGAGCATCATCGGAGCCGGCCAGCACGAGGGCTCTCCGCATGTACGACTCCCATGGACTGCTCACCGGGTCGCAGCCGCCTCCGCCAACGCACGAAGTCGCACGACTATCTCCGCGGGATCCTCGGCTCGATACACCGCCGAGCCTGCGACGAAGACATTCGCGCCGGCCCCCGCCGCAGTCTCGATGGTGCGGGCGTCAATTCCGCCATCGACCTGCACCCAGATATCGAGGCCTGTGGAGTCGGCAATGCGACGGGCCTCGGTGACCTTGCCCATCAGGTCGGCCATGAACGCCTGACCGCCGAAGCCCGGCTCGACGGTCATGATCAGGATCATGTCGAGCTCACGCGCGATATCGCGCACTGACTCAATGGAGGTACCGGGCTTGATCGCAGCTCCGGCACGTGCACCCGCGGCACGGAGATCCCTGGCCAACGTCACGGGATTGCGGGCTGCCTCGATATGGAATGTGACGCTCTTGGCGCCAGCTTCCGCATACGCCGGAGCCCACCGATCCGGATCCTCGATCATCAGGTGACAGTCCACGGGAATGCTCACTGATGCCAGCAAGCTCTCGACGACGGGAAGGCCGAGCGTCAGGTTGGGAACGAAGTGATTGTCCATGACATCGACATGCACCCAGTCTGCCGCGGATTCGATGCGTCGAACCTCGGCAGCCAGGTTCGACAGATCCGAGTTCAGGATGCTTGGCGATATCTGGATTCCCACGACGACAGGCTACTGCGACGTCGTGATCAGAAGCGCTTGGAGTCCAGCAGCGCGTTCCAGAAGATGGCCTGCGCCGCCAGTGCGTCCTGAGCTGCCTGGGCAGCGGCCAACTCCGCTCGGTCAATGCGAGCGCACACCTCATCGAGCATCTTGATGGTCTCGATGGAGCGGCTGATCGCTCCCACGGGATCCTCGCGGAAGGGGAACTGATCCAGCAGCACCGGCTTATCCCAGCCGATGGATCGCAGCGCGAGGATGTACTCCATCGTCTCGAACAGATGGACGGAAGCGACGGGGAGATCGTCATCCCACTCGCGCCAGTTGTCGTTGAGCTCTGCGGAGACCAGCTTGCCGTACCGGTGGATCATCATCAGTGACTCAGTCGGCGACTCCCCCGCGTCGAGCGAATGGCCGAAGTCCATCACGATGCCGAGGTTGTCGCAGCCGGTCTCCTGGATGGCCAGCAGTGTCTTGGGTGCGTTGGCCAGGGTCATCCGCACACGAGGCTCTTTCGGCTTGTACTCGATGGCAAACTGCATGTCGGGGTGAGCGGAGCAGATCTCCCTGATGCCATCAATCGTGTAGTCCCAGAGCTGCATGTAATCGGCCTGACCCGGGAAGTCATAGCCATCTTGCCCCGGCCAGAATTTCACGAATCCCGCCCCGAGAACTCGGGCAGCCTCGATGGCTTCCTCGACTCGACCGCGCACCTTCCCACGAGTCGCGGCATCAGGATTCGTGAAGGCACCCTTGGCGTACTCACGCATGTAGATGTGCGGAGTCGTCGCCCGGCACTTCAGCCCGAGGTCATCGAGCATCGTGCGCACCTCGCTCGCGGGCAGTCCTTCGGTCGCGAAGGGCACGTTGATGTCGAGGTAGACCAGATCGGGCACCTTCGCCGCGGTCTCGAGCATGTCGCGAGTGGTGCGGGCCGGGCCGTAGCCGTCAGCCGCATAACGATCGACGAATTGACCGAATGCCCAGATGCCGGTGCCGAACTCGAATGGCTTGGTCATGTGACGTCCTATCTCGTGATGATCATGCGGTGGATGGGTGAACTTCGGGCTTACCGCGTCTGCGCAAGGGCCAGTGCCTGATGCCACTCGTGCAAGAGCGAGGATCTCAGTTCCGGGGAGCAGTCGCCTGAGTATTCGACATACTCACGCGGCAACGACTCCAGCTCCCCGAGACTCCAGATGCGCTCACCCAGACCTGCCGCGTGTGCCGCACCCAGCGCCGAGGCCTCGGCCACCGGACTCACCGCCACGGTGAGGTCGCACAGGGCCGACTGGCGCTCCATGATGCTTCCGTTCGCGGAGATACCGCCGTCGGCTATCAGGCGCGTCGGCGCGCACTCGGCATCACGCATCTCGGCGATCACGTCGTTGACCTGGAAGATCACGGAGTCGAGTGCCGCGCGAGCCAGCTGAGCCCGTCCCGTCGACAGCGAGAGTCCGCTGAGAAGGGCCTGGGCATCGGGGTCCCACCAGGGAGCAGCCAGACCATTGAATGCGGGGACGATCACCACGCCCTCCGAGGACTCAGCGGCCTCGGCCGCAAGCCCTGCGGGAGTGCATCCGAGGATGTCGGCCAGCCAAGCAATCGTGGCTCCTGCAGCGAGGATGTTCGCCTCCCAGGCGATCGTCGGAGACTCCCCGGGAAGACGCCAGGCAATTGTCCGGCACAGGCCTGAATCTCCGGTTGCCGTGCCGCCGGCCACGGCCATCACCGAGCTGCCGGTTCCGTAGGTGGCCTTGGCAACGCCGGCGAGCCAACCGGCGTGCGAGAACAGGGCGGCATGCGAGTCACCCAGGATTCCGCTCACCGGCACGCCATCACTCAGCGGTGCGAAGTCACGCACGCGGCCCACGCAGCCAACGGAGTCGTTGATGCGCGGGAGTACCGATCGCGGTATCCCGAAGATCTCGAGCAACCGGGGACTCCAATCACCCGTCGAGAGATCGACGAGTGAGGTGCGCGAGGCATTGCCTGACTCGATTCCCAGTTCACCGGTCAGCCCGACGAGCAACCACGCATCGATGGTGCCGAGCACGATCTCGCTGGCAAGCGAGCGCTCCCGGCCTGGGTCGTAGGCATCCAGGAGCCATCGGGCCTTCAGCGCGGAGAACATGGGATCGAGGGGAAGTCCGCTGATCCTTCGCACTTCCTCGGCAGCCCACGCAAGTTCGACGACGAGGTCGGTCGTACGTCGATCCTGCCAGCTGATCACCGGGGAGATCGGATTCCCGGATTCCCGGTCCCACAGCAGCAGGGACTCTCGCTGATTGCTGATCCCGATGCTGCGTGCCGCACTGAGATCGACATGCCGACCGAGATCGATGAGAGCTCCGCGCACGCTCTCAATGACCTCGTGAGGATCCTGCTCCACCCACCCCGGGCGCGGAGTGATGAGTGACAGTGGCGCGGAACCACGCGCCATGACCGAGCCGTCGAGGGCCACGGCGATGGCCTTCGTCGAACTCGTGCCCTGGTCGATAGCCAGAACGAACTGCTCAGGCACGGCCGACCAAGTCGCCCGATGCCGCGGCAATGCCCTCCGCCGAGAGGCCGAAGTGGTCGAGCAGGAATTCCACCGATCCGGTCGGAGCGAAGGAGTTCACGCCCAGCAACCGCATGGGCACCGGAATCGACTCCGCGAGAAGCTCGGCAACGGCACCACCGAGGCCACCGCGTGACACGGACTCCTCCGCGACAACGATGGCACCTGTCTCCTGCGCCGCGCGCAGGATGGCGTCACGATCTAAGGGAACGATGCTCGAGATGTTGAGGACGCGCGCCGAGATGGACTGATCCGCGAGGAGTTCCGCTGCCGCGAGAGCCCGAGACACGGTAACCCCGCTCGCGATGATCGTGACATCGGAACCGTCTCGCACGAGATTGCTCGCGCCGAAGGCGAACGCCCGACTCTGACCGTCGGACACACTCGGCACCTTGAATCGTCCGATGCGCAGGAACGCGCCTCCTTCATAGGCGGCAGCCCACTTCACCGCCTCGCGAGTCTGCTGCTCGTCGGCCGGTGTCACGATCGGGAGGCCGTCGAGTGCCCGCATCCACGCGATGTCCTCGATCGAGTGATGAGTGGGGCCCAGTTCTCCGTAACTCACGCCGGGACTCATGCCCACGAGCTTCACGTTTGCCCGGCTGTAGGCGACGTCGGCCTTGATCTGCTCGGTGGCCCGGCCAGTGAGGAAGGGAGAGGCCGCGCACACGAAGGGAATGAATCCGGCATTTGCCAGCCCGGCGGCCACACCGACCATGTTCTGCTCGGCGATGCCGACGTTGAACATCCGATCGGGGAAGAGCGATCGGAATTCACCGAGGTTGCTGGAGCTCACCGAGTCATTGCACACGGCAACGATGCGCTCGTCAGCATGCGCGAGCGCAATGAGCTCCTCGGCAAACGGGACTCGACAGTCGGTCAGCACGGCGCTCATCGGCCGAGCTCCACGAGCGCGAGGGCAACCTGGTCGGCACTCGGGACCTTGTGATGCCATTCGGCACGGTCCTCGATGAACGAGACTCCCTTGCCCTTGGTCGTCTCGGCAATCACCGCCACGGGTCGAGTCGAAGGTGACGTGAGTGCATGCTGCAGGGCATCGAGATCATGACCGTCGATCACCCGTGCTTCCCAACCGAAGGC
Organism: Actinomycetota bacterium; assembly: GCA_041183645.1. Lineage (GTDB taxonomy): Bacteria > Actinomycetota > Actinomycetes > S36-B12 > S36-B12 > CAIKZY01. Next base: position 5,188 of record JBEGLG010000126.1, read on the forward strand.
CTCGACCTTGGCATCGAGGGGATCGAGCGAGTTGGTGTTCTCAGTGCGATCACCCTGCTGCAGCCGATTGCGATCGACAATGGCGGTCAGATTGGTCAGGCGGCGGTGCCCGCCGTACATGAATGCCTCCCAGTTGCTGCCTTCCTGCAGCTCGCCGTCACCGAGCACCACATATGCCCGACGCTCGCTGCCCTGGAGCTGCGCTGCCAGTGCGCATCCGAGCGCCACCGGAAAGCCATGCCCGAGTGGACCGGTGTTGGTCTCGACTCCGGGCACCTTGGTGCGATTGGGATGGCCATTGAGCGCCGACAACGGACCAGTGAAGGTGTCGAGCCATTCCCTCGGGAAGAAGCCCGACAGGGCGAGTGTCGAATACAGGGACACTGCGGCATGACCCTTGCTGAGGATGAAGCGATCTCGGTCCGGCCATGCCGGGTTACCGGGATCCACCCGGAGGACTCGCCCGTAGAGGGTGGCCAGAATGTCGGTCACCGAGAAGTCACCCCCGATGTGGCCGAGCCCCGCGCGGTTAATGGTCACGAGGGTTGTGCGCCTGATCTCCGCGGCGAATTCGGCGACCTCGGCAGTGCTCGCGGGCCCGGAATCGTGCAGGCGACCCCACCAGTCGGACGTCATGCTGAATATCCATTCAGTAGCGAATATATGTTCATATTGTCCCTGCCGAGACGTCAGGGGTCAAGTAACTGCTGCGCGACCTGCGTGTCGGTGATGAGCACGCTCACCCAGCCACCGAGCAAGGCCGCGCGCACCGCCGAGACCTTGGGTGCCCCGCCGGCGACCGCTATTCGCCGTGGCACTGCGCGCAATTGGGCAGCAGTCATGCCGATCACGCGCGCTTCGAGATCACTGGCGACGTCATCTCCGTCGCTGCCGAAGTACCGAAGTGCGATGTCGCCGACCGCACCCAGGTGTCGTAGCTCATCCCGCTCGTCGGGGCTGACGGCGTTACCGCTGCGCGCGAGCAGCGGTGAGGGATCCAGGCTTCCGATACCGACCAGCGACACCGTGATGTCATCCCATTGCCCGGAGACGGAACTGACACCGGAATCCTGGAAGAGAGCCTCAGCGATGGACGCATCGGAGACCACTGCGGCCGAGGGCACGAACACCGGCCGTGCACCAGTCACCTCGGCCAGGCGCGACGTCAGGCGCGTGGCCTCCATCTGGACCTCGGAGTTGCCCACGCCCCCGAACATCTGGATGACTCTCTCGGCCACCGGCGAGGTGCGCACTCGCATGCGATCGACTGCCGCGAGCAGGGTCGAACTCCAGGTGGAGAGTCCGATGACGTCGCCACCGGTCAAAGTCGCCTCAAGGTAGGCGGCGGTAGCTCCGCCGAGGGCGGATGTCGAATCCGCTCGCTCATCATCGACATCAACGATGACGACGTCGGATAACCCATATGCCTGCGCGATGCGCTCCTCGAGATCGATGTGGAGCCCCTCGGGAACCTGGACGATCGACCTCACGATGCCGCGCTCCTGGGCTTCCTTAAGCAGGCGGGAGACTCGTGGCTGCGAAATATGAAGGGCCTCGCAGATCTCACGCTGCTTGAGACCGGCCTCGAAATACAGGCGCGCCACCTTGGCGAGCAGGCGCAGGTGCTCCGGCGCGGCGACTCCATGCGCTGATGTCCGAGGGCTCACGCGCCGAATCTACTTCTTTCGGAGGATCGCGAGAAACATCGCGTCAGTGCCATGCCGATGGGGCCACAACTGCACGGCCGGCCCCTCACCGCAGTCGGTCACTTCTGGCAGCAGGTCGCGCGCATCCTCCTGCACGACATCATCACGCTTGCGTACGACGTCAGAGACAACGAATTCGGTCTCGGCCAGATGCGGTGAGCAGGTGACATAGCCGATAACCCCGCCGGGACGCGTCGCATCGATCGCTGCATTGAGCAGCTGGCGCTGGATCGGAGCCAGGGCAGCGAGGTCATCCGGCGTGCGCCGCCACCGTGATTCGGGCCTGCGCCGAAGCGCGCCAAGGCCGGTGCAGGGAACATCGACGAGTACGCGATCGAAGAGCTCACTCCCCCACGGTCTGTCCGAGGAGTCGCCGGTGATCACATGCGAGCTCGAGCTGTGCAGCGAATGCGCAACGAGATCGGCTCGATGCGGATGCTGCTCAACGGCAGTCAGGCACGCACCACGCTCGAGGGCGATGCCCTCGAGGATTGCTGCCTTGCCTCCTGGCCCGGCACACATGTCGAGCCACGCGTGCTCCGGCCCCTCGACTGCCGCGCGGGTCAGCGCCAACGCCACGAGCTGGCTGCCTTCGTCCTGCACGCCGATCACGCCGCGGCGTACTTCTACGAGATCGCCCGGCGCGCCCTTCATGAGGACTCCCGCGAGTGGCGACAGCGGCGCGGGCACGATGTCGTCCATTCCGAGCAGTTCGTCGACGGTGATTCGACCGGGGCGTGCCACGAGCACGGGACGGGCGGCAATGTTGTCGGCCTCGAGAAGCTCGGTGAGCTCAGCGCGCCTGGCACCTAGCGAATCGGCCAGTGCCCGTGCCACCCATTCAGGATGCGAGGTGCGCGCCGCGATCGACGGCAGATCGTCGCCCTCGAGCCCGAGCTCGATTCGCCAGTGCGCCGAATCCCGCACAAGCACCTTACGGAGAACCGCGTTGACGAAGCCCGCCCGACCCTTGGCGCCGCCGGGCTCACCGGCGTCACGCGCGAGCTCACAGGAGGTATCGACAGCTGCATGATCCGGAACCCGCATGTCGAGTAGCTGGTGCGCGCCCATCCGCAGGATGTCCTTGAGATCGTTCTGCACATCATTCCAGTCGCGCGATATGCACGCGGAGAGAACGAGGTCGTACCAGCCCTGAAGACGAAGCGTTCCGAAGGCGAGTTCGGTCGTGAACGCAGCATCCTTGCCGGTCACCCCGAAATCAGCGAGCACGCTGGTTGCGGCGATGTTCGCATAGGCACCATTCGTGCGAACCTCGCGAAGGATCTGGAGCGCAGCCCTTCGCGGCGCATCAACCTTGCTCACGCGAACACCTCGTCGCCCTGGAGTCGAAGCCCGCGTGCCCAGTCGGCAGCCGGCATGGCGCGCTTACCGGTGGCCTGAACGAGGCCTAGTTGCACCGGAACAGTCGCCGTGCCCACCAGCACCGCGGACTTCGTCACGCTGATGGCCCCCGCCGCGAGCGACTCACCTGAGTCGGCCATGGACACGGGTCCGATCTTGATGCGCTCGTCGGCCAGGCTTGTCCAGGCACCGGGAGCGGGAGTGCACGCCCGGATCATCCGGTCGATAGCCACGGCCGGTGCATTCCAGACGATTCGAGCATCATCGACCGAGATTTTGGGTGCATACGACACTCCCTCACTCGACTGCTGCACGGCGGTCAGCTCACCCCGCTCGAGTGCATCAAGCGTGGCAACCAGCAATCCGGCCCCCGAGTGCGCGAGCCGTTCGAGCAGATCGCCCGCGGTGTCGGTCGCCGAGATGCACTCTGTCACCGTGCCGAGAACCGGGCCGGTATCCATGCCCTCGTCGAGAACGAACGTGGTGGCGCCGGTGAGGTCGTCTCCGTGCCAGATCGAGGACTGCACCGGAGCCGCACCACGCCAGGCAGGCAGCAACGAGAAGTGCAGGTTCACCCAGCCGTGCGCAGGAACCGACAGAACCGGAGCCGGCAGGAGATTGCCGTAGGCCACTACCGGACAGCAGTCGGGCGAGAGGTCGGACAGTTCGGCGAGAAACTCCGGCGAGCGTGCAGAGTCGGGCTGAAGTAGTGGAATTCCGCACTCGTGCGCGAGCTCGGCGACTGCGCTGCGTGCCAGGCCACGGCCTCGTCCCCGCTGCGCATCCGGTCTGGTGACCACGGCTGCGATCTCGTGTGTTGACTCGACAAGCGCACGCAGGCTGATGGCGGCGACATCCGGAGTACCGGCGAATACCAGGCGCACCGACTAGAGCCAGCTCGAGGTGATGCCGTGCGGACTGAACGCCACCTTCGGAGTGTCGTCACCGAACCAGTCGGTAGCCCTGATCACTTTCATGGCTTCCTTGCGAGCCTCGGCATCGAGTCGATCGATGAAGATGATGCCGTCGAGGTGATCGGTCTCATGCTGCACGCAGCGCGCCATGAGGTCTGATCCCTCGATCACGACGGGCTCGCCATGCATGTTCATGCCCCGGGCAACAACACGCCGTGCCCGCGGAGTCTCGAAGGAGAGTCCCGGAAGAGACAGGCACCCTTCCTCACCCTCCTCGTATTCGTCGGACAGAGTGAGATCGGGATTGCACAGATGCCCGAGCTCGTCGTCGACCCAGTACGTGAACACGCGCAGCGATACCCCGATCTGCGGTGCGGCCAATCCTGCGCCCGGTGCATGTTGCATGGTCTCGGTGAGATCCTTGACCAGCTTCCGAAGCTCCTTGTCGAAGGTGACCACCGGAGCCGCGGGCGTGCGCAGCACCGGGTCACCGAAGATGCGGATCGGCTGGACAGTCATGAACGAAGTCTAGGGTCACAGGCTCAGGTCACGTGGATCGCACACGACCTGCACGACACCCGCTTCCCTGCGAGCGCTTCGCACGGCCGCGACCGCACGCAATTCGCGCGATAGCACGAGTCCGTTCTCCCTGCTCACGAGAATGAAGGCCCGGTCCTGATCATTGGGACCCAGGAGGCGGTGCGGCACGGAGAGGGCCGCGGACACCTCGGCGATATCAGCTGCCGTGCCGCGCAGTGCCGCCATGCGAGTGGCCGGCGGGAGTCCTGCTTCCAGCCTTTGCGCATATTCGTGTCGGGCGAACCAGGGTGCATCCCAGCGAATGAGTGCCTGAACGGCCGGCGCCGAACTCTCGGCCGTCACCACCACGTGAGCGCTCGGCCGTGCGAGGGCCGCGGCCGTGAACCAGCGCATGACAGCCTCTTCGGCTGCATTGACGCTGGGGTGTTCAAGTTGCGCGCGCGCGTCGAGCAGGAGCACTGCGGCGTACCCGCGAGGCGGGATGGGCTCCACACCAGGCGTCGACACGATGAGTGCGGGCGAGTCATCAATCGACGTGATCGGAGTCTCACCACTGGACCATCGCACTCGAGCGCCACTGAAGGCGCGTCCGAACTCCTCTGCCGTGCGCTCCACGCCGATCGACACGGCTCGAAGGGACGTGCCCCGACACTGCGGGCACTTCCAGGAGACCGCGGGCTTGGCGCACCAGGTGCATGACGGCACTGACGCACCCGAGCTCAGCGCCAGGGGCCCTCCGCATTCACAGACAGCCCGCTGTCGACAGTCCTGGCACGCGAGTGCGGGCGTGTGTCCGCGTCGAGGTACCTGGATGAGGACCGGCCCATGGCGGAGCCCCTCCTTGGCCACGAGCCAGGCAGTGTGCGGAATGCGAGCGGCGGCCGCTGCCGCATCGTTGCGCTCATCACCGGGCTGCAGAGCTCGAATCACCGGTGCGTCAGCCTTGATCGCCGCACGCAACGGAACCACGGACCGCGCCCAGCCCGACTCGCACAAGTTCTGCGCAGCGATGCTCCGAGCTGCAGAGCCGATGGCGAGGGAGCACTTGAGCTGATGGGCGCGCATGACCGCCACATCACGGGCATGCCAGTACGGGGCGTGAGGATCGATCATCGACTCGTCGGCGTCATCCCAGACGATAATCAAGCGCAGATCAGCGACAGGAGCGAAGACCGCCGATCGCGTACCGATGACGATGCGTGCGTGTCTGCGGAGCACGCGCAGGAAGTCGCGGTATCGACGTTCAGGTCCGGCCTCCGCCGCAAGCACGGCGATCTGGGAATCCAAGTCAGGTGCGAACTGAGCACGAATCAGGTCGATGGCGCGCCTATCGGGAACTATGACGAGGACACCCGCGGCAGGATCCGTGGCCGCAGCACGCACCAGCGCGGCAATATCGGCCGCCCAGCCATGCGCAGGGCGGGCACTCCACGCCCATCGCGAGAGCTGGCGCTGGGCGACTCGGTCGAGAAGCGTGGCGCCATGGGCGTACTTCGACCAGTTGTCGGAATCCTCTGCCGTCACGGATGTGGCCACCGACGCCACGAGAGAGTCCGGCATCGACTCGGCGCGAGCATGCCGCGGCGGAACTGCTGACCTCACGACGTCGGAGAATGTGCCCGCGTAGCGATCCGCGACGAGACTCACCAGTTCGGAGATCTCGGGCGTGAGGACAATCTCAGGCGAGATCACCCGCTCAAGAGGTCGCAGCGCCGCCTCGGTCGAGGTGACCGCCGCTCTCCCCACGATGAATCCGTCGACCAGCCGACCGGCGAAGCGAACCCGGACGCGAACACCGGGCACCGCGGTCGCCGAGAACTTCTCCGGAACCTGGTAGTCGAAGACCTTGTCGAGGTGCGGTACTGGAGTATCAATGCGCACCTGCGCGATCGGCAGCGCCTCCGCCAGGGGCAGCGGGGCGCGCTTGCGTGGTGCCGGCTTGCCCGGCACCAGCGCTAGCTGATCGTGCTCAGTGATCACACACCTGCGACTTCGCGCAGCGTGGCCGCGCGATCGGTGTTCTCCCAGGTGAAGGTGCCGTTCACTACCGTGCGGGCCGCCTCATCGTCGGTGTCGAGGAGGACGTTGACGCCCTGCGGGCGACCGAAGTGCCCGTAGGCGCTGGTCGTGCGGTAGATCGGGCGCAGCAGGTCGAGGTCACGAATGATCGCGGCGGGGCGCAGGTCGAATACGTCGAGGACTGCGGTCTGGATCGCCTCATCGCTGATCACGCCTGTGCCGAAAGTCTCGACGAAGACGCCCACGGGATGTGCCTTGCCGATGGCGTAGGCCACCTGCACCTCGCAGCGGGTCGCGAGACCGGCGGCGACGACGTTCTTCGCCACCCAGCGCATCGCGTAAGCGGCGGAGCGGTCGACCTTTGACGGATCCTTGCCCGAGAACGCCCCTCCGCCGTGACGGGCCATGCCGCCGTAAGTGTCGACGATGATCTTGCGACCGGTCAGGCCGGCATCACCCATCGGGCCACCCACGACGAACTTGCCGGTCGGGTTGACCAAGAGGCGGTAATCACGCGAGTCGAGATCGATGCCGGCGAGGATCGGATCCACGACATGCTTGCGGATATCGGGAGTCAGCATGTTGTCGAGGCTGATGTTGTCGGCGTGCTGGCTCGACACGACCACAGTGTCGATGCGTACCGGACGCTGGTTCTCGTCGTACTCGATGGTGACCTGAGTCTTGCCATCGGGGCGCAGGTACGGCACGGTGCCGTCCTTGCGCACATCAGTGAGCTTCTCGGCCATGCGATGCGCCAGCGCGATCGGCAGGGGCATGAGCTCGAGGGTGTCGGTCGAGGCGTAGCCGAACATCAGGCCCTGGTCACCGGCGCCCTGGCGATCGAGCGGGTCGGCGCTGCCACCCTCGCGCTCCTCGATGGCGTCGTTGACGCCCTGGGCGATGTCGGGCGACTGCTGCCCGATCGATACCTGGATGCCGCAGGACGCACCGTCGAAGCCCTTGATCGACGAGTCATAGCCGATGCCGTTGACTGCGCGTCGCACGATGCTCATGACATCGGCGAAGCCCGAGGTCGTGACCTCGCCGGCTACGTGCACCTGACCGGTGGTGAGCATGGTCTCGACCGCCACGCGGCTCTTCGGATCCTGCTTCAGGAGATCATCGAGGATGGCATCACTGATCTGATCGGCCATCTTGTCGGGATGACCCTCGGTCACGGACTCGGACGTGAACAGGCGCTTGGACACAACTACTCCCTTACTGATGCTTGCCGCTGCCCCATCGGTGGAACTCGCGCTTGCCTCGGATGAGGCCTGGTCTGCTCCCGGAGCACCCCACCGCGGAGGAGGGTTGCCGACCAGCGAGCCGGGACTTCGCGCTGGTACTCGTGACCGCCCTCAAGAATACACGATCTGGTGGCTGGGTCAGCGCAGGCCACCAACGCGCCGCGCCCTTTAGTCCGAGGACATTTTCGCGATGACGGCGTCCCAGATCGCATCGGAGACGGCGGCCTTGGATGCCCTGGCGGTGGCCACCTCCGTGCCTGCGCCCACGATCACGATCTCGTTATCGTCGGTGCCGAAGGCCTTGCCGGCGCTGACATCGTTCACGACCAGCAGGTCACAGCCCTTGCGGGCGAACTTGGCGCGGCCGTGGTCGAGGACACTGCCGTCTGAGTCGCCCGTTTCAGCCGCGAAGCCCACGATGAGAGGGCTCGCGCCCGTACGGGCATGAACGATGGCCGAGAGGATGTCGGTGGTGGGCACGAGATCGAGGCTGATTCCCGCGGGGGTGTCGCCCTTCTTCAGCTTCGAGCCCGCGACCGCATCGGCGCGGAAGTCGGCCACCGCCGCTGCCATGACGATGACGTCGACCTCGGGCATGAGCCGGGAAACTTCGTCGTGCATCTCGGATCCGGAACTCACGCGAACCACGGAGACGCCGGCAGGGATCTCAGCATCGGTGTGCGCAGCCACGACGGTGACCTTGGCCCCCCGCGCCACGGCTGTCCGGGCAAGCTCGAAGCCCTGCTTGCCGCTGCTGTGATTGCCGATGAACCGCACCGGATCAATGGCCTCCCGGGTGCCCCCGGCAGTGATGAGTACATGGAGGCCACTGAGGTCAGCGGACGGCGCACGACGCAGGGCGTCGCGTGCTGCCGCGACGATGGCGGCAGGCTCCGGTAGTCGGCCGGGCCCCGTGTCGGCACCCGTGAGCCGACCCGATGCTGGCTCGAGCACCACGATTCCGCGGCCCCTGAGTTCGGCCACGTTGCGTTGAGTGGCCGGATGGATCCACATCTCGGTGTGCATGGCGGGTGCCATGACGATCGGGCAGCGGGCAGTGAGCAGGATGTTGGTGAGCAGATCGTCAGCGATGCCGTGGGTGGCTCGGGCCAGGAGATCTGCCGTGGCCGGCACAACAAGCACGAGATCAGCCGATTGACCGAGCTTGACGTGGGGAACCTGCTCGACGTCCTGCCATACGCTCGAGCGCACGGGCTTTCCGGAGAGGGCTGCCCAGGTGGGCGCACCGACGAATTCGAGTGCTGCAGCAGTGGGAACGACGGTGACGTCGTGACCGGACTCGGTCAGGCCGCGCAGAACCTCGACGGCCTTGTAGGCGGCAATGCCGCCTGCGACACCCAGGACGATGCGGGGCGCTGGCACCCCGGAGTCACTGGAAGTCAGCTGAGGTCCTCGACCGCCTCGGAGGTGAGCAGGCCGGCGTCAATCTCGCGCAGCGCGATGGACAGCGGCTTCTCCTGGACGTGGGTCTCGACGAGCGGACCGACGTATTCCAGCAGGCCTTCACCGAGCTGCGAGTAGTAGGCATTGATCTGGCGAGCGCGCTTGGATGCGTAGATCACCAGCGAGTACTTGGACTCGGTCTTGTCGAGCAGGGCGTCAATGGAGGGATGAGTGATGCCCTCGGCGCGAACGTTGCTCATGACAAGGCCTCTTTACGTCGGTTTTTCGGGGAGAACGGCGGTTAGCCGCGGAGGAAGTCTAGCAAGGCTTGAGCGGACTCCCGGACATCGGTATTGACCACCACGTCGTCGAACTCCCCTTGGGCGGCGAGTTCCTCACGAGCAGCCGCCAGTCGGGCCGCCACGGACCCGGCCGACTCGGTCCCGCGGCCCGTGAGCCGGGACTCTAGGACCTCCCATGAGGGAGGCGCCAGGAAGACCAGCCTGGCCGTGGGATCGCTCCGGCGCACCTGTCGGGCGCCCTGGAGCTCGATTTCCAAGATGACCGGGGTGCCGGCGGCCCGATGCTCGCCGACGGGGCCGCGCGGGGTGCCGTAGCGGTGGCCGGCGAACTCTGCCCATTCCAGGAAGTCACCGGCGTCGACCATGGACCGGAACTGATCGGCGGAGACGAAGAAGTAGTTCACTCCCTCGACCTCACCCTCACGAGGGGCCCGCGTCGTGGCACTCACCGAGAGCCAGACATCGGGATCTGCAGCCAGGGCGGCAGCGACCACCGTGCTCTTGCCCACCCCGGAGGGGCCGGAGACGACGATGAGCGGCGCGGCAGGCATCAGATCACCTGCAGGAGCTCGAGGCGCTGACGCTCGCCGAGACCTCGGAGTCGGCGAGACTGCGCAATATCGATGTCACGCATGATGGCCTCGGCCCGAGCCGAGCCCACGCCGGGCAGGGCTGTCAGAAAGGCACGCACGGGAAGCGAGCCCCAGGCCTGGTTCTGCTCACAGGTTTCCAGCACCACGCGGCCACTGAGCTCGCCTGACTTCAGCCGACGACGTATCAGCGCGCGCTCCTGACGTGCGGCGAGTGCCCGCTCGAGAGCTTCCGCGCGCTGCTCCGGGGTGCGGCGCGGTGCGGTCACGCGAGCCCCGACAGGGTGTCTCGAAGGGCTCGCGCCGCTGCCGCAGGATCGTCAGCGCCCGTGATGGGTCGTCCGATCACCAGGAGGTCGGCACCCGAGGCAATCGCCGATTCAGGAGTGGCCACGCGCTTTTGATCCTGTACGCCAGCTCCCGCAGGGCGCACGCCCGGGGTGATCAAAGTGATGTCATCGGGAACCGCTGCGCGGATCGCCCCGACCTCCAGCGGCGAGCACACGATGGCCCGAGCACCGGAATTCACGGCCAGGACAGCCAGACGCACGGCAGCATCGAGCGAGGGGCCCCGCATGCCGATCGCCTCGAGCACCGAGTCATCAAGTGAGGTCAGGATCGTGACCGCTGTAATGCGCGCGTCGGGCAGAGCCGCCGCTGCTGCCGAGATCATCTCGGCTCCACCTGCGGCGTGCACGGTGAGGAAGTCGGGCGACAGAGGGCGTACGGCGTGGGCCGCACCGGCCACGGTTGCGGGAATGTCATGAAGCTTGAGATCGAGGAAGATCCGGGTCTCCGGAGAACCTGCTCGCACCGCTGCCTCGCGCGCCGCATTCACGGCTGCAGCGCCATCGCGGCAGAAGACCTCGAGCCCGACCTTGAGCGTGGAGACGAAGGGTGCAGTGTCGAAGGCCCAGCGCGAGAGCGTATCGAGATCAGGCGCGTCGAGCGCCACGGCTATCGGAGCACTCATGCGTCCTCAACCTCCTCTTCAGCGACCTCACTGGGTTCAACATCTGCTCCGCGGTGCGCGTACGACACCGCATCGCTGAGACGTGCGAAACCGTGATCAGCAAGCTGCTGCGCCAGTTCGCCCTGGATGCGTAGGGGTGCACTCGGGTCATTGAAGACGACGGTGCCGACGGACACGGCACTTGCACCCGCCAGGATGAACTGGAAGGCATCCTGTCCCGTGCGAATGCCGCCCATGCCCAGGATCGGAATATCGGGCAGCGCCTTGCGGATCTGCCACACGCAGCGCACGGCAATGGGACGGATCGCCGGCCCGGAGAGTCCCCCGGTGATGCCGGCAAGTGCCGGACGCATCGTGTCGGTGTTGATGACCATGCCCAGGGTCGTGTTCATCACGGAAATTCCCGTGGCTCCGGCACGCACCACCGAGTGCGCGATCTCCGCGATGTCGGTGACGTCGGGCGACAGCTTGGCGAGAATCGGCATCTTCGGATCACTGAATCGCCGCACAGCCTGGATCACGCCCGATGCGGAGTCAGGATGGCAGGCGAAGACGAGGCCGCGATTCTCAACATTCGGACAGGAGATGTTGACCTCGATGCCTGCGATGCCGGGCACATTGCGCAGCTTCTGCGCCAGCTTCGAGTACTCCTCGACGTGTGAACCCGCGATGGAGACGATGGTGCGCGCCCCGCGATTCGCGAGCCAAGCGAGATCCTTCTCGATGAACTGATCGATGCCCGGCCCCTGGAGACCGATCGAGTTCAGCATGCCACTCGGCGTCTCGGCCATGCGCGGAGTAGGCCGGCCCGAACGCGGCTGCAGCATGACGCTCTTCGTGACAATGCCGCCGAGCTTGGTGATGTCGAAGAACTGATCGAGCTCACGACCGGCCGCAGCGCACCCGGAGGCTGTTAGCACCGGAGCCGGAAGCTCGAGGCTCCCGAGACTGGTCGACATGTCGACATCAATGCTCTGCTCGGGAAGCGAACCGCCCACGGGAGAGAAGACCGCTCGAGTCATCAGTGACCGCCTTCCACCGGGGCGCCCCAGGTATCGACCGGAACGGTGCCGACATCACTCCAGCGCACGCGGTCGCCGCGGAAGACCGGCCCCTCGACGCATGAGCGCACCATGCGCGTGACTCCGTCGTCGCCGATCACCGGAAGCACGCAGGTCATGCAGACACCGATGCCGCACGCCATCGACTCCTCGACCGAGCACTGGCTGTGAGCCCTCTTCTCGGAGGCCACGGCGGACACTGCAGCGAGCATGCCCATGGGTCCGCAGGCATAGACCACCGCTGAGTCGGACTTGTCCATGATGTCGGGCAGGACGTCGGTGACTCGCCCCTGGGTTCCCGAGGAACCGTCATCGGTCGTGATGGTCAATGTCGTGGCGAGCCGCTTGATGTCGAGGGTTCCGAAGAGCTTCTCCTCCGTCGAGGCACCCAGGACTACGTCGACCCGGCATCCGCGCTCGCGCAATTGCTCGGCAAGCATGAAGAGAGGTGCCGAGCCGTAGCCGCCGCCGACGAGCACGCACGAGACTTTCTCCTTCGGCAGCACGAAGGGTCGACCGAGTGGCCCCACAATGCTGAGGGGATCATGCCGACGGCGCTCACTGAGCCATTGCGAACCCTTACCGTTGACGCCCACCACGATATCGAGAGTGCCGCCGTACATACCGCGCATCTGGACTTGGTGAATCGCGAAGGAGCGCCTCAGAAGCATCGCGCTGTCGTCGCCACCGATGCCGATATTCAGGAAGTGACCCGGACGCGTGATCTCCGGGATTCCCGGTGCCGTCAACGAGATGACGAAGTAGCTACCGGCACGCTTGACGTCGAGAACCTCGCCGCGAATCTGCAGGGGGTTGCTCATGAGGACTCCCCCGCCCGGCGCGCGGCCAGATCGGCGCCATGCTCCTGAAGGGATCGCACCCCGGCCTCGTCCTTCTGCAGTGACTCGATGCCTTGCACCGCCGCCGCGAGCCCTTGAACGGTCGTGATGCACGGCACGCCTCGCGTCACGGCAGCCGTGCGAATCTCGTAGCCATCGAGACGCGGACCGACGCCATACGGGGTATTCACGATCAACTGCACATCGCCGGCCATGATCGCATCGACGGTGGTCTTCTCACCCTGGGGTCCGGTGCCCTCCGACTGCTTGCGCAGGACCTGCGCCGGGACGCCATTGCGTCGGAGCACCTCGGCCGTGCCCTGGGTCGCGAGGATGGTGAATCCGAGATCGTGCAGGATCTTGATCGGGAAGATGGCTGATCTCTTATCGCGATTGGCCAGTGAGACGAAGGCCGTGCCCGACATGGGCAGGGCACCGAAGGCGGCGTCCTGCGACTTGGCAAAGGCGATTCCGAAGGTGTCGTCGATTCCCATGACCTCACCGGTCGAGCGCATCTCGGGCCCCAGCACCGTGTCGACTCCGTGGAAGCGACCGAAGGGCAGCACGGCCTCCTTGACCGAGACCGCGGATCCGGCCGGCATCGTTCCACCATCGCCATGCGCCGGGAGGATCCCCTGCTCGCGCAACTCGGCAATCGATTGCCCCACCATGACTCGCGCCGCTGCCTTGGCGATGGGAACCGCCGTGGCCTTGGACACGAACGGAACCGTGCGCGAAGCGCGTGGATTCGCCTCGAGGACGTAGAGCACGTCGCCCGCCAATGCGTACTGCACATTGAGCAGCCCCCGAACGCCGACGCCCCGAGCAATCGCGAGTGTCGAGGTACGAATGCGCTCGATCTCGCCCGCACCCAAGGTGATGGGCGGAAGTGCGCATGCCGAGTCACCCGAATGGATGCCTGCTTCCTCGATGTGTTCCATGACGCCGGCGAGGAACAGCTCGTGCCCGTCGTAGAGCGCATCGACGTCGATCTCGATGGCGTCGTCAAGGAAGCGATCGACGAGTACGGGGTGCTCAGCCGTGACATCGGTCGCGCGAGTGAGGTAATCAGCCAGCATCGCATCGTCGTACACGATTTCCATACCTCGGCCGCCCAGCACGTAACTGGGACGCACGAGCACGGGATAACCGACATCTGCCGCAATCGCCTGGGCCTCGGGGAAGGAGAACGCCGTGCCGTGACGCGGCGCCGGCAGCCCCGCTTCGGCCAGAACGCGACCGAACGCACCACGCTCCTCAGCGAGATGAATGGACTCCGGGCTCGTGCCGATGATCGGGACGCCGGCATTCTTCAGGGCCTGCGCCAGCCCGAGCGGGGTCTGGCCGCCGAGCTGGACGATCACGCCCACCAGGCGACCCGCGCCCGACTCCGCGTGAACGATCTCCAGGACATCCTCGAGAGTCAGCGGCTCGAAATACAGGCGATCAGAGGTGTCGTAGTCAGTCGACACGGTCTCGGGATTGCAGTTGACCATGATGGTCTCGTAGCCGGCATCGCGCAGGGTGAGCGCTGCATGCACGCAGGAGTAGTCGAACTCGATGCCCTGTCCGATGCGGTTGGGCCCCGAGCCCAGGATGATCACCTTGTCGCGATCAGAGGGCACGACCTCGGTCTCTTCGTCATAGGACGAGTAGTGATACGGAGTCTGGGCGGCGAATTCCGCGGCGCAGGTATCGACGGTCTTGTAGACCGGGCGCACGCCCAGCCCGTGCCGAAGCTCGCGCACTTCCGCTTCGGTCAGCCCGCGCAACTGCGCGAGCTGCCGGTCGGAGAAGCCGTGCCTCTTCGCCCTGCGAATGACATGCGAGTTCAGGGTCTCAGCGGCACGCACCTCGGCGGCCACTTCGTTGATCAGCTGAATCTGGTCGAGGAACCACGGATCGATCTTGGTCGCCTCATGTACCTGTTCCGCGGTGGCCCCATGCGCCAGCGCCTGCTGGACGAGCGAGAGACGACCGTCGTGCGGCTTGCGCATGCGCACGAGGAGGTCGGCGACATCGACGGATTCATCGCTCCAGCGGAAGACGGCCTCGGGCTTCTCGAGTGAGCGCAGGGCCTTCTGCAGTGCTTCGGTGAAGTTGCGACCGATGGCCATCGCCTCGCCCACGCTCTTCATCGTGGTGGTCAGCACAGGATCCGCCTGCGGGAACTTCTCGAAGGCGAAACGCGGAACCTTGACCACGATGTAGTCGAGGGTGGGCTCGAACGAGGCCGGAGTCTGCTCGGTGATGTCATTGGGAATCTCGTCGAGCGTGTATCCGATCGCGAGTCGCGCGGCAATCTTGGCGATCGGGAAACCCGTGGCCTTCGAAGCCAGTGCCGAGGAGCGCGAGACGCGCGGGTTCATCTCGATGACGATCAGCCGACCATCGGCCGGGTTGATCGCGAACTGGATGTTGCAGCCACCGGTATCGACTCCGACCGCCCTGATGATCTCGATGCCCACATCGCGCATGCGCTGGAATTCGCGATCGGTCAGGGTAAGGGACGGCGCCACGGTGATGGAGTCACCGGTGTGCACGCCCATCGGGTCGAGGTTCTCGATCGAGCAGACGACCACCACATTGTCGTGACGATCGCGCATGAGCTCGAGCTCATACTCCTTCCAGCCGATGATGGACTCCTCGAGGAGTACCTCGGCGGTCGGGCTTGCCTGCAGGCCGGCACCGGCGATTCGGCGAAGATCGGTCTCGTCGTAGGCAATGCCCGAGCCTGCGCCACCCATGGTGAACGAGGGGCGCACGACCACGGGGTACTTCAGGTCATCGACCGCCGCCAGGCACTCCTCGAGCGAATGGCAAATTGCCGAGCGCGCGCTCTCTGCGCCGATGTCAGCCACGATCTGCCGGAAGATCTCGCGATTCTCGCCTCGCTCGATGGCATCGACGTCAGCGCCAATGAGCTCGACGTCGTATTTCGCCAGGACACCGTTCTTATGCAGTGCGATGGCCGCATTCAGCGCGGTCTGGCCGCCGAGTGTGGGCAGGAGCGCATCAGGGCGCTCCTTGGCAATGATGCGCTCGAGGAATTCGGGCGTGATCGGCTCGATGTAGGTCGCATCGGAGAACTCGGGGTCGGTCATGATGGTCGCCGGATTGGAGTTCACGAGCACCACGCGCAGGCCCTCATCACGCAGCACTCGGCAAGCCTGCGTGCCCGAGTAGTCGAACTCGCAGGCCTGGCCGATGACGATCGGCCCGGAGCCGATCACCATGACCGACCGGAGATCCTCACGCCTGGGCATGTGCGCCTGCTTCCATTGCTGTCACGAACTCGTCGAAGAGGTACGAGGCGTCATGCGGACCTGCCGCTGCCTCGGGGTGGTACTGCACGCTGAAGGCCGGACGATCAAGGAGACGAAGGCCTTCGACCACATCGTCGTTCAGGCACACATGACTCACCTCGGCACGCCCGTAGGGCGTATCGAAGGCACCGTCGCGAGGAGCGTCGACAGCGAACCCGTGGTTATGCGCCGTGACCTCAACCTTGCGCGTACGGAGATCCATCACCGGCTGATTGATTCCGCGGTGGCCGTAGCGAAGCTTGTAGGTTCCCAGGCCGAGGGCTCGACCCAGGATCTGATTTCCGAAGCAGATACCGAACACGGGAATTCGTGCGTCGAGCACCGACTGCATGACCGAGATGGCATGTGTGGCGGTTGCCGGATCGCCTGGCCCATTCGAGAAGAAGACGCCATCGGGTGAGAGCTCGGCGATCTGTGCGAAGTCGACGGTCGCCGGGAGCACGTGTACCTCGATTCCGCGCTCGGCCATGCGGAAGGGGGTCATCGACTTGATGCCGAGGTCGATGGCTGCCACGGTGAAACGCTTGGCACCGACCGCCGGGACAACGTAGGCCGCCGAGGTCGTGACCTCATCAGTCAGGTTCGCACCCTGCATTCCCGGTGTCGCCTGCACTCGGGCGATGAGCTCGGCATCGCCCGCCTCGGCATCCGGACCGCTGAAGAGGCCGACGCGCATGCTGCCGCGCTCGCGAAGGTGGCGGGTGAGTGCGCGGGTATCGATCTCGCAGACTCCGACAATGCCCTGGTCGACGAGATCGGACTCGAGATCCGAGTCGGCACGCCAATTCGAGGTGACGCGCGAGGGATCGCGCACCACGTATCCGGCCACCCAGATACGAGTCGACTCGGGATCCTCGTGGTTCATTCCCGTATTGCCGACATGCGGAGCCGTCATGACGACGACCTGTCGACGGTAGGACGGATCGGTCAAGGTCTCCTGGTATCCGCTCATGCCCGTGGAGAACACGGCCTCGCCGTATGCGGTGCCGAGGGCGCCGAACGAGCTGCCGCGCATGATGCGGCCATCTTCGAGAACCAGGACTGCGGGCACTCGACTCATGCCTGGCCTCCGAGGGAGATCGCGGGGCGGGGGCTCATGGCCCCATTCAACAGGGCAAGGGTGCGGGAGATCATGCGAGGGCTCCGTCGAGAACTGTGACATTTCCGCCATAGAGCACATGAACGACCACTCCCGGAAGCTCCATCGAGGCATACGGGGTGTTCCGGGACTTCGAGGCCAGGCCATCGGAAGTGATCACGCGGGTGGCCGCCGGGTCGACGAGGGCGATATTCGCGATGGAGCCCACGGTCAGATCGTGCCCCTGCTCGCGGACACGACCGATGCGCGCCGGGGCGACGGACATCCGATCGGCGAGACCACGCCAGTCGAGCAGACCGGGCTCGATCATCGTCTTCACCGCAATGCTGAAGGCGGTCTCGAGTCCGAGCATCCCGAATGCCGCGGCTCCCCACTCGCAGTCCTTGTCCTCGTGCGGATGCGGGGCGTGATCGGTCGCGATCGCATCGATGGTGCCGTCGGCAAGGGCCTCGCGCAGGGCGGCGACATCAGCGGCCGTGCGCAACGGAGGATTCACCTTGTAAAGGGGGTCATAGGAAGCAACCAGGTCTTCGGTGAGGATCAGGTGATGGGGGCAGACCTCGGCGGTGACGTTGACTCCCCTGCCCTTGGCCCAGCGAATGACCTCGACTGAGCCGGCCGTCGACACGTGACAGACATGCAGTCGGGAGTCGACATGCTGGGCAAGCAGCACATCGCGCGCGATGATCGCTTCCTCGGCGACCGCCGGCCAGCCAGTGAGTCCGAGCTCGCCGGAGAGGATGCCTTCGTTCATCTGCGCGTTCTCGGTCAGGCGCGGCTCCTGAGCATGCTGCGCCACCACTCCGTCGAAGGCCTTGACGTACTCGAGGGCGCGACGCATGAGCGCGGCATCGTGCACGCACTTGCCGTCGTCGCTGAACACCCGCACGGCAGCAGCGGAGTTCGCCATCGCGCCGATCTCGGCCATGCGCTCACCGGCAAGCCCCACGGTGACTGCGCCGACGGGTCGCACGTCAACGAGCCCGGTGCGCTCGCCGAGACGCCACACCTGCTCGACCACGCCAGCGGTATCAGCCACCGGCGACGTATTAGCCATCGCATGCACGCATGTGTAACCACCGAGCGCAGCAGCACGCGAGCCCGAGTCGACTGTCTCGGCATCCTCTCGCCCGGGCTCACGCAGGTGCGTGTGCAGGTCGACGAATCCCGGGAGGGCGACCAGGCCCGTGCAGTCGATGACCTCACCGGTCGCCGTGCCTTCCGGCACGATCTCGACAATGATCCCGTCGGCGATGACGAGATCGACAGCGGCCTCGCCGTAAGGGCGCGCTCCGCGCAGGACGATGGACATCAGACGTTCTCCTTCATTCCGCCGAGCAAGAGATAGAGGACAGCCATGCGCACGCTCACGCCATTCGCGACCTGCTCGACCATCAGTGCGCGAGGACTGTCGGCCACATCGGCAGAGATCTCCATGCCGCGATTCATGGGCCCGGGATGCAGGATGATCGCGTGGTCGGGCAAGCGACTCATGCGAGCCGAGTCGAGTCCGTAAAGACGCGAGTACTCGAGTGCCGACGGGAAATAGGCATCGTGCATGCGCTCGCCTTGCACGCGCAGCATCATGATGGCGTCGAGCCGGGGCAGGACTTCATCGATGTCGTAGCTGACCTCGCAGGGCCAGGTCTCGACCCCGAGCGGAAGAAGCGTGGGCGGGGCGACGAGCGTGACATGAGCTCCGAGGGTCTTCAGGAGCAGGACGTTCGAGCGTGCCACTCGACTGTGCAGAACATCGCCGACGATGCCTACGCGAACGCCCTCGAGATCACCGGTTCCGGAGCGCAGATGTCGGCGCATGGTGAACGCATCGAGCAGTGCCTGGGTGGGATGCTCATGGGTGCCGTCGCCTGCATTGACCACGCTGCCGCCGATCCAGCCCGCGGTCGCGAGTCGATGAGGAGCGCCCGAGAGGTGATGGCGAATCACCACGGCGTCAGCCCCCATGGCCTCCAGGGTCAGGGCAGTGTCCTTCAGGCTCTCGCCCTTCGAGACCGACGATCCCTTGGCGGCGAAGTTGATGACGTCGGCCGAGAGTCGCTTCGCCGCGACCTCAAATGAGATTCGGGTGCGCGTGGAGTCCTCGAAGAAGAGATTCACCACGGTTCGACCGCGCAAGGTCGGCAGCTTCTTCACCGAACGGTCAGTGAGCGAGGCGAGCTCGGCGGCGGTGTCGAGAATCGTGATGACCTGATCACGATCGAGATCGGCGGCCGACAGAAGGTGCTTCATGCCTGGTCCCCCTCGAGGATGGTGACCGAGTCGGAACCATCGATCTCGGCGAGATTGACACGCACTTGCTCGCCGACAGCCGTCGGGAGGTTCTTCCCCACGAAATCCGGCCGGATGGGGAGCTCGCGATGTCCTCGGTCCACGAGAACCGCGAGACGCACGGCGCGCGGCCTTCCGATGTCATTGAGGGCATCCAGAGCGGCCCTGACGGTGCGGCCCGAAAAGAGGACGTCGTCGACGAGCACCACGATTCGGTCGTCGATTCCCTCGGTCGGAATTGACGTGGGCTCAAGGGCACGAGCGGGACGAAGTCGGAGGTCATCGCGATACAGGGTGATATCCAGTGCCCCGGTCGGAACCGACTGTCCCTCGATCTCGGCGATGGCCAGTCGTACGCGTTCAGCGAGGGCGACTCCACGAGTCGGGATGCCGAGCAGGACGAGGTCATCGGCGCCCTTGGCGCTCTCGACGATTTCGTGGGCGATGCGGCGAACTGCGCGGGTGATATCGGAATCGTCAAGGACGATGCGCGTGCGCGAAGAATCCATTAAGGACCCCCTTCCCCGCCTCACAGGACGGGCTTAAAGGACGTCGAACAGGGTGAAGCCTATCGGTCTAGACGCCGCCGCCCACACCGGCCATGCCGATCTTGTGGACTCTCATGCCGTTCGTGGTGCCGGGAATTCCCGGGGGCACGCCGGCGACGATGACGACCTTCTCGCCGATGGTTGCACGGCCGATGTCGAGAAGTGCCTTGTCGACCTGAACGACCATGTCATCGGTGTGTGCCACCTGGGGAACGAGGAAGGTCTCGACCCCCCAGACGAGCGAGAGCTGGCTGCGTACCCGGGCATTCGGCGTGAAGGCCAGGATTCGGGTCGGCGGCCGCCAGCGCGACACCAGACGGGCCGACATTCCGGTCTCGGTGAAGGCGATGAGGTGCGTAGCGCCGGAATCGACGGCCACCTGGACCGCTGCCCGGGTCAGCGAACGCGCGGTGGAGCCGAAGCGCGAATCAGTCAACGGCGGGAGCTGATCGAGGGCCTGCTCCTCGATGTGCTCGATGATGCGACCCATGGTCTCGATGACCAGGGCCGGATGCTCGCCGACGCTGGTCTCGCCCGACAGCATGAGCGCATCAGCTCCGTCGAGAACTGCGTTGGCGACGTCGCTTGCCTCGGCGCGTGTCGGGCGATTGGCAGTGATCATCGAGTCGAGCATCTGGGTGGCCACGATCACCGGCTTGCCGGCCTCGCGGCACATCTGGATAGCCCGCTTCTGCACGAGCGGCACCATCTCCAGGGGCAGCTCGACACCGAGATCGCCTCGGGCCACCATCACGCCGTCGAATGCCGCGATGATCTCCTCGAGATTGTCGACGGCCTGCGGCTTTTCGACCTTGGCCAGCACCGGAAGGCGCACGCCCTCCTCGGCCATGATCGCGTGCACATCGTCGATATCGGCCGCATTGCGCACGAAGGAAAGCGCGATCATGTCGGCGCCGATGCGCAGGGCCCAGCGGAGATCCTCGCGATCCTTCTCACTCATGGCGGGAACGCTCATGGCGGCACCCGGGAGATTGAACCCCTTGTTGTCGGAGACTCGGCCGCCCTCGACGACCTTCGTGACCACTCGCGGGCCCTCGACTCGCACGACCTCGAGCGCCACACGGCCGTCGTCGACGAGCACCTTGTCGCCGGGCTTCACATCGCCCGGCAGGCCCTTGTACGTGGTCGAGACCATCTGCGCATCGCCCGGGACATCCTCAGTGGTGACGATGAACTCGGCACCGTTCTCCAGCAGAACCGGCCCGCTGGCGAACTTGCCCAGGCGAATCTTCGGCCCCTGGAGGTCGACCAGGATGCCGACCCCGCGACCGGAGGCATCAGAGGCCTCACGCACCATGCGATAGGTCTCGGCGTGCACCTCATGGCTGCCATGGGACAGGTTCAGGCGGGCGACATCCATGCCCGCATCGACCAGGGACCGCAGGGTCTCCGGGGTATTCGTGGCAGGGCCCAACGTGGCGACGATCTTGGCGCAGCGCATGATTCAGAGCCTACCTCGTGAGCGAGTAAACGGTTACACCAGCAACTGGCGCGCCGTGGACTTGATCGGCGACGGCAGATTGGTCGTGCCGGTCAGGTAGGCATCGACCGATGCGGCTGCCGATCGGCCTTCGGCAATCGCCCACACGATCAGCGACTGGCCACGGCCGGCATCTCCGGCGACGAACACGCCATCGACCGAGGTGCGGTACTGCGCATCGCGCTCGAGGTTGCCTCGTGAGTCCAGCGACAGGCCCAGCTGCTCCGCGAGTGTCGCCGCCTCCGGACCCACGAAACCCATGCTGAGGAAGACGTAATCTGCCCGAAGGACTCGCTCCGTTCCCTCGATCGGACGGAAGCCGCCCTCGTGAGGCTCCACCTCGACCAGGCGCAGGCCGGTCACGTTCCCGGCATCATCGCCCACGAACTCGGTGGTCGAGACCGCGTAGACGCGCTCGCCGCCCTCTTCATGGGCACTCGACACCCGGTAGGTCATCGGGTAGGTCGGCCACGGCTGCCCCGCCGGGCGTTCGGTCGCCGGCATGGGGAGGATCTCGATCTGGGTCACCGAGGCCGCGCCCTGGCGATGAGAGGTACCGAGGCAGTCGGCTCCGGTATCGCCGCCACCGATGATCACCACGTGCTTGCCTGCGACGTTGATCGGAGACTCGGGCATGTCGCCCTCCTGCACCCGATTCGCCAACGGCAGGAACTCCATGGCCTGGTAGATGCCCTTGAGATCACGGCCGGGCACGGGCAGGTCACGCCATGCGGTCGCGCCGATGGCGACGACGACGGCGTCGTAACGACGTCGCAGGTCGTCGCCGGTGATGTCGACGCCTACCTCGACACCGGGACGGAACTTCACGCCCTCGGCCTCCATCTGCGCAATTCGACGATCGATGTGCCGCTTCTCCATCTTGAACTCGGGAATGCCGTAGCGCAGTAGGCCGCCGATGCGGTCGGCACGCTCGTACACGGCCACTGTGTGACCTGCGCGAGAGAGCTGCTGCGCTGCTGCTAGGCCCGCCGGGCCCGAGCCGATCACGGCGACAGTCTTGCCCGACAGCCGCTCGGGCTGCTGCGGGGTGACCC
The DNA here is from genome assembly GCA_041183645.1 of Actinomycetota bacterium. GTDB lineage: Bacteria > Actinomycetota > Actinomycetes > S36-B12 > S36-B12 > CAIKZY01. The sequence continues at coordinate 27,963 of JBEGLG010000126.1, forward strand.
ATCCGGAATCCCAGGCGCGGTCGATGATCGAGACCTCGACCTGCTTGATGGTGACCGGATCAGCGTTGATGCCGAGCACGCAGGCAGCTTCGCACGGTGCCGGGCACAGGCGCCCGGTGAACTCCGGAAAGTTATTGGTCGCGTGGAGTCGCTCGGATGCGGCCTGCCAATCAGCGTGCCACACGAGGTCATTCCACTCCGGGATCAGGTTGCCGAGCGGGCAGCCGTTGTGGCAGAACGGAATGCCGCAGTCCATGCAACGGCCCGCCTGCTTCTCCAGCTTCTCGCCCGGGAACTCGTTGTAGACCTCACGCCAGTCCTGCAGGCGCACCTCGACCGGCCGACGAGTCGGCAGTTCGCGATCGGTGGTCAAGAAACCCTTCGGATCAGCCATGTCAGCCTCCCATTACCGCGACGAGCGGGTCGCGTCCTTCGGCAATTGCCAGTTCACGGATCTTGATGACTCGCTTGAAGTCCTTCGGCATCACCTTGGTGAACCGTGCAGAGCTCGCGCTCCAGTCGACGAGGAGCTCAGTCGCGAACTGCGAATCTGTCTCCTCGGCATGGCGACGAATGATGCCTTCCAGGATCTCCAGGTCGGCCCCTTCGACGGGCTCGAGTTCAACCATCTCCGGATTCACCTTGGACGGCTCCAGATCGATCACGAAGGCGATTCCACCGGACATGCCCGCACCCAGGTTGCGACCCGTGGTTCCGAGAATCGCGACGACGCCACCGGTCATGTACTCGAGTGCGTGATCACCCACGCCCTCGACGACCGCAGTCGCACCTGAGTTGCGCACGCAGAAGCGCTCGCCGACTCGACCGCGCAGGTAGATCTCGCCTGAAGTCGCGCCGTAGCCGATCACGTTGCCGGCGATGATGTTCTCGTGTGCGCGGAAGGTCGCCGCACGATCGGGCCGAACGACGATGCGACCGCCGGACAGGCCCTTGCCGACGTAGTCGTTCGCATCGCCCTCGAGGCGCAGCGTGATGCCGGCCGGAAGGAACGCGCCGAAGGACTGACCGGCCGATCCATGGAAGGTGAGGTCGATCGTGCCGTCAGGAA
>JBEGLG010000127.1:0-3582 GCA_041183645.1 Actinomycetota bacterium
ACGTGAGTTTGGCAACCTCGTCGCCGGGAGCCCAGACCCCGAATACGCCGCAGGCGTCCTGGGGGCCCTTATCGCCGGGAAGGAGGTCATGGTTCAGGAGTCCATCGCCTCGCGCCACGGCATAAGGATACGGGATGGATCAGATGACTCCACCAGCGCGCTCGTCATCGCTGCCGAATTTCTGGGCCACGTAGATGGGAATGATGCTGACAAGAACCAGGGCAGCCGCCACCACGTTGACGATCGGCGCCTGGTTGGGGCGGAAGAGGTTCTGGTAGATCCAGATCGGCAGCGTGGTGATTCCCGGGCCGGCCGTGAAGGTGGTCACGATGATCTCGTCGAAGGAGAGCCCGAAGGCCAGGATCCCGCCGGCCAGGATCGCGGATTTCATGAGCGGGAACGTGACCAGCCTGAAGGTTGTCCATCCCCCTGCACCCAGATCCGAGGACGCCTCCTCGACACTGCCGCCCATGCGCCGAAGCCGGGCGAGCACGTTGTTGTAGACCACGACCATGCAGAAGGTCGCGTGCGCGACAACGAGAGTCAGGAAGGTGAGACCGCCGAGATACGAAGTGAAGACGTTGTTCAAGGCGATACCGGTGACGATGCCCGGCAGCGCGATCGGCAGGACGATCAGGAGAGAAATCGACTCGCGTCCGAAGAATCGATACCTCGCGATGGCCAGCGAGATGAGGAGCCCGAGCACGAGTGCGATGGCCGTCGCACACAGGGCGACGATGACGCTGGTCAGCAGTGCGCTGCGCACGCCCTCGTTGTCGACTGCCTTGGCCCACCATTCGGTGGTGAACCCCGTGGGCGGCCAGGTCAACGACTTGTTCGTGCTGAATGAGTTGATCAGGATGATGCCGAGGGGAACGTAGACGAACGCACCGGCAATCAGGGCGAAGATGCCCAGGAGGATCTTGGTTCCGCGCGAGAGTGTCATGGCTACACGTTCTCCAGCGCACCGGTCTTACGCACCGCGAGCAAGTACAGAAGGATGATGACCACCGGAAGCGTGGCCACCGCCGCCGCGAAGGGCAGGTTCGTCACGTAGGTCTGCTGCACGACATTGCCCAGCATCGTCACCTTGCCGCCCACGATCTGCGCGGTGATGTAATCACCCAGGCTCAGCGAGAACGTGAAGATCGATCCCGCGACCACCGACGGGAAGATCATCGGGATCACGATGCTGCGGAAGGTGCGCCCGGAATGCGCTCCGAGATCGGCGGAGGCATCGAGCATGGAGTCCGGCAGACGAGTGAGCCCTGCATAGACCGGCAGGATCATGTACGGGAGCCAGAGGTAGGTCAGCGTGATGACGATGCCGATGTAGCCGTAGCCCGGGCCATCGAGCCCCAGCGGCTTCAGGAACCAGGCGATCACGCCGGACTCCGGCTGGAGCATCGACCGCCAGGCGTACACCTTCACGAGATACGACGCCCAGAGTGGAGTGAGCACGAGTGCCACCATCACCGGGCGCCAGCTGCGCGGTGCCACCCGCGCCATGAAGAAGGAGAGCGGGACAGCGATGACCAGGCACAGGATCGTCACGAGGAGCGCGATCGAGATGGTGCGGAACACCGACTGGTAGTAGGCGGAGGTGGTGAACAGCGTCTGGAAGTTCTTCAGGCTGAACGAACGCACGACCTGGCCGGTGAAGTCATCGACCTGGTAGAACGCGGTGAGAAACAGGGCCGCGAGCGAGCCCAGGTAGACCACGACCAGCCACGCCATCGGAGCGGTAAGCAGGCCGCCCAGGCGAAGCCCGGGATGCCTGTACCAGAAACCCCGATGGGTGGCGGTCGTGGTCGTCACTGAGTTCTGTCCTCGCTACGCCGCGCTAGCTGCGCAGTGCACTCCAGGCAGTGCCCCACTCGCTGTAGGGAATGCACTGCACGTCGGTGCGCCCATCGAGGCACGCGGTGGTCGGCGTATTCCAGTAGTAGACGTCCTTCCAGTACTCAGTATCACCTGCGTGATACGTCGTGCAGAAGTTCTTGTCGCTGGTGAGGTCGCATGCCTTGGCATTCGACGGTGCCTCGCCGAACCACTCCGCCACCTGCGCATTGACCGAGGGCGACGCGATGTAGTCGACCCACTTGTAGGCGCAGTTGATGTTCGGCGTGTCCTTCGCGATCATCCAGGTGTCGGACCAACCGGTCGCGCCTTCCTTCGCCTTGGCGGCGGCCACGTGCCCGCCATCGGCCTCGGCCAGGTTCTCGATGACCTGCCATGAGGTACCCACCGCGGTCGAGCCGGACTCGAAGGCCTGGGTGGCCTTCGTGTAATCCGACCAGTACTCGCTGATGAGATCCTTCTGCTGAGTCAGCAGCGCCATCGCGGCGTCGAACTGGGTCTTGTCGAGCGCGTAGGGATCCTTGATGCCGAGCTCGGGCTGGGTTGCCATCAGGTAGACAGCCGCATCAGCGATGAAAATCGGCGAGTCGTACGCGGTCACCGCGCCCTTGTAGGGCGAGTTCGGATCGAAGGTCACTGCCCACGAATCGAGCGGGGTCGTCACCTTGTCGGTGTTCCACATGATGAGGTTCGCGCCACGGCCGTGCGGGATGCCGTAGGCAACGCCATTGACACTGTTGAACTTCTGCATCTTCAGGTCGGGGAAAATGTCGGCGTAGCTCGGGACTAGATCGGTATTCACCGGCTGCACGAGATCGCCGTAGATCAGGCGCAGGGTCGCATCGCCTGATGCCGACACGACATCCCAGCCGCCACCCTGCATGAGCTTCACTGCCTCATCGGAGGTTCCGAATGTCTTCAGGTTCACCTTGCATCCGGAATCCTTCTCGAACTGGGTCACCCAGTCGACCTTCGGGTCCGTCGATCCGTTCTCGACATAGCCCGGCCACGCCAGGATGTTGACCTGGCCCTCGCCGGCGCCCACCGGGCCGGCATACGCAGCCCCGCCGGGTGCCGCCGGAGCAGCATCGGTACCAGCCGACGCCGCGGCACTACCGGTGCTCGCGCTTCCGCTCGAGCTGCTGCCCGAGCTTCCGCCACAGGCAGCCACGAGCAGAATCGCGCTCGCGCTCACCGTGGCGACCTTGAGTAGACGCTGTGCGCGCATCTACGCCTCCTTGTTTCGATGGGTGATCGTCCGGTTGGCCGATCAGTTCACTGAGTACTCATGCTCCGTGCTCCAGAGCAGCGTGACATCTTGCCCGCGCATCGCCAGCCTCTGGTCAGCATGTCGGCCGGAGTTCTGCTCGACGGCGACGAGCGTGCCGCCGGGAGCGAGATCGATCACCATGCGGGTCGACATGCCGACATAGATGACCTCGCGCACGGTGCCGTTCACCGCACGCTCCGATTCACCAGCCGACGTGCCCACCGCGGCAATACGGATCTTCTCGGGGCGAATCGACCACGTGCCGTCGCTCCCGAGAATGGCTCGTGCAGTCTCATCGCGCAGCAGGTTCGAAGTGCCCACGAAACCGGCGACGAACTCCGAGGCCGGGAACTCGTAGATCTCCGCCGGGGTGCCCAGCTGGACGATGCGGCCCTCATTGAAGACCGCGATGCGGTCAGACATCGTCAGGGCCTCATCCTGATCGTGGGTCA
>JBEGLG010000128.1:0-3003 GCA_041183645.1 Actinomycetota bacterium
TCTCGCTACGGTGAGAGGCGACCCGACACCTGCCGACAGGACACTGCATGCTTCCCGTGGATGAGCGCTGGCCCCGCGCCGCGCACGCGTTCACCTCACTCGCGGAGGGAGCCGTGGCCGAGCAGGGCTCCTTCGTGATCCTGGGCGTGCCGGCACACACGACATCGATCAGTCCGACGCGCGCTGATCGCACGCCCGAGGCCGTGCGCGCAGCCCTGTTCCGTTACTCGACATACTCCGCAACAGCGGGTCGCGATATCCGCGATTTGACACTGCTCGATGCGGGTGACGTCACAGAGCCCGATGGTGATGCCGGTGAGGCTCGAGTGATGTCGCGCGTATCCGGGCTCCGCGACGCAGCACTGCTCATGGCTATCGGAGGCGACAACTCGATCACCCACTCGGTGATGCGAGGAGTGTTCGGTGACGAACTCGGTCAGGCAGGCCTGATCACACTCGATGCCCATCACGATCTGCGCGACGGAGTGAGCAACGGCTCGCCCGTGCGCAGGCTTGTCGAGGCTGGGCTCGCCGGCACGCGCGTGGTGCAGATCGGAATCTCCGACTTCGCGAACTCAGCCGAGTATGCGGCGCGCGCACGTGACATGGGCATCACCGTGATCACCCGAGGTGCACTGCGCACGCGACCGATGGCTGATGCGATGTCCGAGGCGCTCGAGATCGCCGGAGCCGGAGGCGCGGGCATTCACGTCGATCTTGATGTCGACGTCTGCGATCGCGCCGTGGTTCCCGCCTGTCCGGCCGCCGCCCCCGGCGGGATCAGTGCCGACGAACTGCGCCAGGCAGCCTCGATCGCCGCGTCAGACGCTCGGGTGCGCTCGATGGATCTCGCCGAGATCGATGCCACCATCGACTCCGCCGATCAGCGCACCGTGCGCCTCGCAGCGCTCTGCATCCTCGAAGCAGCCGCAGGGGTACTGAGTCGCTCCTGACCCTCCGCCGCCTCACGACTATGAGGGCGAGAGCGGGGGCTTGCGGGAGGCATTTTGACCGTTCACCTTCGTATGTCACACTTTTCGGGCTTTGCCCGCACTCGGCGGGCTCGAGCGGAGAGGTACGCGAGTCGAGTGGACTACAACTGGCTGACCCCGAAGGCGATTGCTGAGCCCGCCGGGGATAAGGGATGGGGATCGTTCGTCGTCGAGCGCATCAACGCAGGCGAGACCATCGTCGGCTTCGGCGGATGGTGCATCCCGCGAGATGTCCTCTCCACACTGTCAGCCGACCGTCAGGCCAGATCGATCCAGATCGACGAGGATCTCTACCTCGTGTCGTCCGATGTGCGCGAGCCCGGCGACATGCTCAACCACTCCTGCGAGCCGAACTGCGGTCTCGCCGGGTCGCAGATTCTCGTCGCGATGCGCGACATCGAAGTGGGCGAAGAGCTCTCCTTCGACTACGCCATGTGCGATGCCTCTGACTACGACGAGTTCACCTGCCTGTGCGGTGCTACAACGTGCCGTGGCGTCGTGACCGGCTCCGACTGGCGCGACCCGGTGATCCAGGCCAAGTACATGGGCTACTTCTCGCCGTACCTGATGAAGCGCATCGCCGCGCTTCCGACTGCCTAGCCGATCGTCAGGCCCGACGCCACCGAGCTGGTGTAGTCGGTCGTCGCATTCGAGCCCGAGTACAGCGCATTGATGCCCGCCATCAGCGCGAAGGTGTCGCCCCACACGTAGGAGCCCTCCTTCGAGAGCTTGTTCACGTTCGCTGTCTGCTGCAGCATCACGCCCGGATTGGGCGAGCCCTTCGACAGCACCGGCACGGTCGTGATCGCATGAAGCATGGTGCGCGCATAGGGCTCGTAGTCGGCGGTGCGCAGTTGCTGCTGCTTGGCGAACTGTCCGAGCAGGATGAATCCATTCGCCGCAATGGACGCGGCTGATGAATCGCGCGGTGCTTGAGGCGCAGCGTCGAAATCCCACGCGGGTACGCATTGCGCATCGAGGTGCGTCATCCAGAAGTGCGCGGTGGTCTCGGCTGCGTCAAGGAAGGCCTGAGTGCGCGTGAGCTGATACGCACGGGCAAAGCCAAAGATCGCCCAGGCCTGGCCGCGCGACCACGTGCTGTCGACACTCTGGCCCTGACCGGCGACCGGCCCGATCAGCGCGCCCGTGGTCGGATCGAAGGTCATGCGATGGAAGGTCGATCCATCGTCGCGAATGAAGGTGTTCATCAAGGTCATCAGGTGCTGCTCGCCCCGTGAGCGCAGCTCATCGCCCTCCGTGCCGCCCAGGATCATCCCGGCCTCGATGAGGAGAGGAGCATTCATCGCCGAGTCGACAATGAGGCCCCACTGCCCGTCGTACGTGCCCGACTGGATCGCCTTCACGTTCGGATTCCACCGAGTCGACAGCGATCGTGCGGCATCGAGGAAGGCCGCACGGTAGGCCTTGCGCCTGGCGCTGCTGGGATCCAGGCGCATGCCGAGCTCCATCGGAATGCCGACCATGAAGCCCAGGTCGTGCGTGCCCTCCCAGCCTGCGAGCGGCAGTAGGGCCTTGGTCCACGTACGGGCTTTCTTCAGCCACTGCTTGTCACCGGTGCGCTGATACATGAGCCAGAGAGAGGAAGGAAAGAAGCCGGATGTCCAGGATCTCGGGCCGGTGCGGTCGTAGGTCGACTGGTCGGTCAGCGCGCCGATCGGATACTTCCGCGGGCTGAAGTCGGCAGCCGCCGCGAGCTTGGTCTCGGCGACTCCGAAGAGCCCTCCGCGGTCGTAGGCGGAGAAGAGCGCGGGGGTTGCCGCGCAGGTCTGCGCATCGGCGCTGCGCCCGGTGAGAGTGACCGTGGCGCTCGATGACGGCTCAGCGCCCGCCGGGCTCGCCGCGGCCGACGTGCTCGCGCAGCCCTGAACGAGAAGGGAGGCGACGGCCAGCGTTGCGAGGGCGGGGAAAGTTCTCACTCCATGACCCTAGGCAAAGTCCGCGGGCTTTTCGGTCAGGCGCGAACCAGCATGACGACCTTGCCCGTGATCGC
>JBEGLG010000129.1:0-2691 GCA_041183645.1 Actinomycetota bacterium
CCCTCGGCGCCGACGATGAGCTCGATACCGGCATCTTCCGCGTGCGCAGCGAGGCACGAGCCGAAGTCAGCGCCGGCGCGAGCGGCTCCGCGGTCGAGGCTGCCGGCGATACGCATCCGCGCCTGGTTATCGGCGGGGTCGCCTACCCGCTCGTTCGCGCCGTGACACGCATTGGCCGCGGCAGCGACTCCGACATCCGCATCGACGACCCGGGCGCTTCGCGCAATCACTGCGAGATCGTCATGGGCGATCCGGTTGTCGTGCGCGACCTCAAGTCGACCAACGGCACCATGGTCAGCGGCGAGCGCATCACCGAGCTCGCACTCATCGATGGCACCGCGATCTCGATCGGATCGACAACGCTGGTCTACCGGAACGGCTGATCGTGTCCGAGCTCGCGCTCACCCTCATTCGCCTCGGCTTCCTCGCGCTGCTGTGGGCATTCGTGCTGATCACTGTCTTCGTGCTCCGTCGCGATCTCAAGCAGCCTGCCGATGCCCGACCGATCGCGACCCGTTCAGGTCGGCCGGCCAAGGCACCCAAGGCACCGCGAAGCGAGAAGGTCAAGGCGCCCAAGGCGTCGAAGGTCAAGGGCACCAAGCTCATCGTCACCGAAGGTCCACTTGCCGGCACTGTTGTTCCGCTCGACGGAGCCCAGGTCACTATCGGCCGCGCACCTGACTCCACGATCGTGATCGACGACGACTACGCCTCGAGTCGTCATGCACGCGTGTACTCCTCCGAAGGCACGTGGGTGGTCGAGGATCTCGGCTCCACGAACGGCACCTGGATCGAGCGCACGCGCATCACGACACCGACCGTTCTCCCCGTCGGCGCACCGCTGCGCGTGGGCCGCACGACCCTGCAACTGCAGAAGTAACGCCATGACACTCCAGTTGCGCTACGCCGCCAAGAGCGATGTCGGACTCGTGCGCCAGGGAAATGAGGATTCCGGCTATGCCGGACCCCGTCTGCTGATGGTGGCCGACGGCATGGGCGGTCACGCTGCAGGCGAGCTTGCCTCTGCCACTGCGGTGGCGATCGTCGCCGACCTCGACGTCAATCCTCCGGCCGATGCCGAGGTGCTCTCGGAGTTGTCGACCTCCATTGACGATGCAGGCGAGTCGATTGGCGCGACGATCGAGAGCGATCCGGAACTGGCGGGCATGGGCACCACGGTCACCGGCGTGTTCTGGCTCGATGGCCGTCTCGCGATCGTGCATGTCGGTGATTCGCGCGCCTATCTGCTGCGCGATGGCGAGCTGCTGCAGCTCACGCATGATCACACGTACGTGCAGACCCTGGTCGATGCGGGGCGCATCACTGAGGACGAAGCCGCGGTGCACCCACGCCGCTCGCTCCTGATGCGTGCCCTCGACGGCGTGAATCCCGTCGAGGCCGATCTCTCGATTCGCGAGGCACGTGCCGGTGATCGACTGATGCTCTGCACCGACGGTCTCTCCGGAGTGATGACCTCCGATGAGATCCGCTCGCGGCTGATCGAGGGCGATCCCACCGGGGCGGTCACCCGACTCGTCGACTTCGCGCTCGAGCGCGGGGCACCCGACAACGTGACCGTCGTCGTGGCCGATGTCGTCGACGTTCCCGATACCGAGGAGCCCATCGAGATCACGGCGGCCGATCGCGTTGTCGTGGGCGCGGCCGGTGAGCCTCGCGTGCGCTTCCGCCTGCCGCATGTGCGCTTCCCTGACGACGCGCAGCCGGATCCTGATCGCCCCGATGCCCCTCCACCCGTCGACGGTGGGCCGCCCACGGCGGAGCAGCCGCTCATCGACTCCGAGCTGATCGTTCCTGCGGCCGAGACAGCCCGTCGCGTTGCCGCGCGCGAGGCGGTCGACGCCGAGATCTCGCGTCGCAAGCGGCGTCGCCGGGTGATTCTCTGGTCGGTAATCGGTGTTCTCGTGCTGGCACTCGTCGGAGCCGTGATCGCTACCCGGGCCTGGATCAACACTCAGTGGTACGTCGCAGTCAACGGAAGCGCCGGCACCGGCACGATCGCGATTTATAACGGCGTGCCCGGCTCGCTGCTCGGTATCCAGCTCTCGTCACTGAATACGGAGTCGACCGTGACCATCGGCGAGCTGCCGCTCTTCGATCAGGAACTCGTGAGCAAGGGCATCCCGGCGGCAAGCCAGGCTGACGCGCAGCGCATCGTGACCGAGCTTGCCGTGCGAGCCACGGCCTGCAAGGCGGTTCTTCCGCCGGCGGGCTGCCCGGGAGCCACCACGTGAGCACTCCTGCCGTGAGGCAGCCCACGCGACGCGGAGTCGAGCTCATCCTTCTGGTCTTCGCGTGGCTCATCGGTGTACTCGGCGTGCTGCAGATCGGCTGGGCTACCGGCGAGGGCACGACCACGCGACTGTGGATCACCATCGGCGTGGTCGGCGCACTCGCGCTTGCCATGCACATCACGGTGCGCTTCACCGCGCCGTATGCCGATCCGTTCATGCTTCCCGTCACCACGCTGCTGACGATCCTCGGCCTGGTGATGATCTATCGCATCGATGTCTCGGCGGCACAGCGTGCGACGCGCAATAACGCACCACTGCCCACGCCTGATGTCTACGCACAGCTCACCTGGTTCGCGATCGCGGTCGTGCTGTTCATCGCCGTGCTCGTGATCGTGCGCGATCATCGTCGCCTGCAGCGCTACACCTACACCTTCGGGCT
>JBEGLG010000130.1:0-4643 GCA_041183645.1 Actinomycetota bacterium
TTCGCGAAGCCGGTGCCTGCCGGCGCCTGGATGATCAGATTCGCGCGATCGAAAGCGCCGGTTCGGCGCAGTTCGGCCATCGCCAGGCCCACGCGCTGCTCGACGGTGTCGGCCGCGTCGACTCCCACGAACACACGCACCGGCTCGGCCACCGGCTTCTTGCCGGTCACCGTCTCGATGTCGTCGGGCGTGCTGATGCAGCCGACGAAACGAGCCCCCTCGCGACCGAGCTCGGCCATGCTCACGAGGGAGGCCGGCGAACCCGAGGTAAGCGGATTTCCCGTGGAGGTGGCGAAGTACGGATCGAGGTCACGACTTTGCTGCACGAGACCGGCCAGCACTTTGTCCTTGGCCAGCGTGCCGCCGATCGCCGTGGCCGCCGCGATTCCGGCACCCACGAACACCGGCGCGACGGTGGAGACCGGGCCCTTGCCGCGGCCGCGCGCCGCCTGCACGAGCGAGGCGAATCCGCCCACCTTCATGCCGACTACTGCACCGGCGATGCCACCGGTGACGAACGGAAAGGCCGTGCGGATCTTCGACGGCCACTCGACCAGGCTCGGCCCCCGCGACGCCGACGCGACAGCAGCCCCGGTGGCGACACCGGCAATGACTCCGAGCGCGGCCGGCTTCATGCCTTGGCCAGACCCGGGAAGAACAGGGCGATCTCGCGCGCCGACGACTCGGGTGAGTCGGAGCCGTGAGTCACGTTGAACTGGGTCTCGGTCGCGAGATCGCCGCGGATGGTGCCGGGCGCAGCGTTCGCGGGATTCGTGGCACCCATCATGGAACGCCAGGAAAGGATCGCGTCGGGGCCCTCGATGACCGCTGCCACGAGCGGGCCGCCGGTGATGAAGTCGACGAGCGAGCGGAAGAACGGCTTCTCGGCGTGCTCGGCATAGTGCGCCTCGGCAATCGACGTCGGCAGGGTGCGCAGCTCCAGGGCGACCACCTTGTAGCCCTTGCGCTCGATGCGGCCGAGCACCTCGCCGACGAGGCCGCGGGCCACGCCATCAGGCTTGATCAGGACGAGGGTGCGCTCAGACATGGTTCTCCCGGGTGTGCCGCGTCAGCCCTGTGCCGAGGCGAGTGCCACCAGAGTACCGAGCCCCGACTACTGCTCGCTCTCGGCCGCGTAGGCCGCGCGCAGTCGATCGACCCGACCTCCGTTGCGCACCGCGAAGTACCAGAGCACCGCGAAGATGCCGCCGACGATGAACATCATCGGCACGAGGAAGCCCAGGGCGACCACGACGACCTGGAGGAAGGATCCCCACCACGGGCCCCACGGGCGTGTGACCACGCCGATCGAGGCGATCAGGACGACCATCGCACCCACGCCCAGCCAGACGGCCGTGGCCTGACTCGCGAAGGAGCCATTGGTGCTGGCGACCAGGAAGCACAGGAAGACCACGATGGCCTCGATGCCGAGGACCGAGCTGCACAGGACTCTCATCGCGCATCTCCCAGGATTCGCTTTGCATCGCCGACCAGGACAACTGAGCCGGTGATGAGAACTCCGACGCCTCCGTACATCGCCTCTTCCTCCGCGATGGTCACGGCAGTGTCGATGGCTGAACTCAGTGACACTTCGCAGCGCACGCGCTCCTCGCCGAAGATCTCGATGGCGAGGTCGGCGAGATCCTCGGCCCCGAGTGCGCGCGGTGATCGTGGCGAGGTGATGACCACCTGATCGAGGACGGGCTCGAGCGCGGTGAGAATCCCGGTGGCGTCTTTCTCCTCGAGCATGCCGATCACGCCGATCAACCGCGAGAACTCGAAGGAGTCATCGACAGCCCCGGCAAGCGCCTGTGCGCCATGCGGGTTGTGCGCTGCATCGACGATGATCGTCGGATTGCGGCGAAGTACCTCGAGCCGACCGGGCGAAGTGACGGTGCCGAATCCCTCGCGCACGATCTCGGGATCGAGCTCGCTATTGCCGATGAAGGCCTCGGTCGCCGCAAGCGCAACGGCCGCATTGTGCGCCTGATGCTCGCCGAAGAGCGGGAGGAAGACGTCGTCGTAGCGCCCGTGGAGCCCCTGCAGCGCAAGGAGTTGCCCGCCCACGGCGACATCACGCTGGATCACGCCGAACTCGACGCCCTGGCGTGCGATGACCGCCTCGACCTCGGCGCAGCGCTCGATGAGGATCTCGGCGGCCTCGACATCCTGCGCCGCCAGGATGGCCACGGAGCCCTCGGTGATGATGCCCGCCTTCTCGCTCGCGATCTCGATGATCGAGTCGCCGAGATACTCGTGATGATCGAGGCCGATCGGAGTCACGACGTTGACGAGGCCATCGGCCACATTCGTCGCATCCCAGGTGCCGCCCAGGCCGACCTCGAGGATCGCGACATCGACCGGAGCATCGGCAAAGGCCGCGAAGGCCATCGCCGTCATCACCTCGAAGAAGGAGAGAGGAATACCGCCGTCAGCGACTGACTTCTTGTCGACCAAGTCGACGTATGGGGCGATGTCCTCCCACGTGCGAGTGAAACGTTCGATCGAGATCGGTTCGCCGTCGAACACGATGCGCTCGCGCGGATCGAGCAGATGAGGGGAGGTGTAGAGGCCGGTGCGCAGCCCGCAGGCACGCAGCAGCGACTCGATCATGCGAGCGGTCGAGGTCTTGCCGTTCGTGCCGGTCACGTGGATCACCGGGTAGGCGCGCTGGGGGTCGCCCAGCAGCTCGACGACGGAGGCGATGCGCACCAGGCTGGGCTCGATACGACTCTCGGGCCAGCGGCCCATCAGGTCAGTGATCAGGCTCTCGTAGGTCTGGCTCATGCATTGAGTCTAAAGGGGAACATCGAGCCCGACCTCCCGCTAGATTCTTGACATGGCATCCAGTAACAATGTCGACATCATCGTGCTCGGCAGTGGAGCGGGCGGTCTCACCGCCGCCCTCGCCGCCGCCCAAAGCGGAGCCTTGGTCGCCCTGTACGAGAAGGCCGAGCTGCTCGGCGGATCCACCGCGATCTCCGGCGGAGTGCCGTGGATGCCCCTCAACCATCACCAGGACGAGCTCGGCATCGTGGACTCTCGCGAGGAAGCACTCACGTACCTGAAGTCGCTCTCCCTCGATCGCATGGATCCGGCGATGGCGGAGGCGTTCATCGACGGCTCGCGAGCAACAGTGCAGTGGCTCGAGGACTCGACGGATCTCGAGTTCTCGATCATGCCGATGTATCCCGACTACCACCCCGAGCACCCCGGCGGTAAGCCGCAGGGCGGGCGCTCACTCGATCCCGGGCTCTTCAGCTACGACAAGCTCGGCGAGTGGAAGACGAAGGTCGCGAAGAGTCGCCGCAGCGCTCACCTGAAGATCACCGACACCACGCTGGGAGGCGGCACCGGCTTCCTGGATCCCGAGACTCAGAAGTTCCGCGAGGAGAACGACCTGCGCGGCTGCGGCGCGGGGCTCGTCGGCCCGATCATCAAGGCGCTACTCGATCTCGGCGTGAGCCTGCACGTGAATGCGCCTGCCACCGACCTGGTCATCGAGGACGGTCGCATCTGCGGAGTCCGCGTCGTCATCGACGGCACCGAGACCACCGTGCGCGCACGCAAGGGCGTCGTGCTCGCCACCGGCGGCTTCGAGTGGAATCCCGATCTCGTGCGCTCATTCCTCCGCGGGCCGATGACCTCACCTGCCGGAGTACCGACCAATACCGGCGATGGCCTGCTCATGGCGATGCGCGCCGGCGCGAGCCTGGCCAATATGCCCATGGCCTGGTGGGTGCCCACGGTCGAAATCCCCGGCGACATCGCCTTCGGCAAGCAGCGCGCGAACCTTGTCAATCGCGAACGCACACTGCCTGGATCGATCTTCGTCAATGGCAAGGGAAAGCGCTTCACCAACGAGGCGAGCAACTACAACGCCCTCGGCGGCGCCTTCCACCAGCTCGACGCCACCGACTTCACCTACGTGAACCTGCCCTGCTGGCTGATCTTCGACGGTCGTAATGCGCGCGCCTACGGCTCCTTCGGCACTCCCCCGGGTCAGCCCATTGCTGAATGGATCACGCGTGCGCCGTCGATTCGCGAGCTCGCCGTCAAGATCGACATCGATCCCGACGAGCTCGAGACCACGATCGACCGCTGGAACGGTTTCGTTGCCCGGGGAGACGATCAGGACTTCGGCCGAGGCAAGAGCGCCTACGACCGATGGAGCGGCGATGGCAATCATCGCTTCGAGCTCGAGTCGACCCTCGGCCCGATCGACGAGGCGCCGTTCTACGCCGTGCGTGTTCACTCCGGAACCCTCGGCACGAGCGGCGGCCCACGCACGGATACGCGCGGTCGAGTACTCGACACGAATGGCGACGTGATTCCCGGGCTCTATGCAGCCGGCAACGTTGCCGCGGCGCCGACCGCGATGGCGTACGGCGGTGCGGGTGGAACGCTGGGCCCGATCATGGTGTTCGGCCGCTACGCAGGTCTCTCCGCAGCGACTGACTGATCAGGTACCGAGCGGAGTCTCTCCGCGCGGACGATCCGCATCTCCGGTGCGGAAGTTCGTCATGTCGCCGGCCATCGGAGCGCCCTCGATCGTCGTCGTGCCCTCGTGCACGCACACTCGATGACTGATGCGCCACTCGCCATCGCGGCACTCGTAGCGATCGAGATAGCGGCCGAGCCAC
>JBEGLG010000131.1:0-7574 GCA_041183645.1 Actinomycetota bacterium
CTCCATGACCCATGGCGATGCCGTCGTCGACGGCGATGGTGTTGAACTCCTTGGCAACGCCGCCCGCGGCCTCGATCTCGCGCGCCACGAGCTGCCCGAGGTCCTTGAGGTGCACATGGCCCGGGACGAACTGAGTGAACGAGTTGACCACCGCGATGATGGGCTTGCCGAAGTCGCCGTCTGTCATGCCGGTCGCACGCCACAGCGCGCGAGCACCGGCCATGTTGCGGCCGTGGGTGGAAGTGCGGGAGCGGTACATCGGCATGGCATGACCTCTGTTCGGGGGTTGACAGTCCAAGACTACGCGGCCGCCTGAATTGGCCCCAGCCCTACGTGACGACGTGCTCGACTGCACGCCCTGACTGCCAGCGCGCGATCTGCTCGCTCACCAGGCGCGAGGCTCGCGGCACGAAGGCACTCGTGTTGCCGCCCAGGTGCGGCGTGATCAGCACGTCGGGCGACAACCACAGCGGATGATCGGGAGGCAGCGGCTCCGGGTCGGTGACGTCAAGGGCGAAGCGCAGCCTGCCCGCCTCGGCCAGGATCGCCTCAGTGTCAGCCACGGGTCCGCGAGCCACATTCACGAGCAGGGCACCATCGCGCATCTGCGCGAGGAAGGCGGCATCCACGAGCCCGCGCGTCGAGTCATCAAGAGGCACGGCTACGACGACGACATCGCACTGGGGAAGAAGCACCGACAGCTGGTCGAGGGAAGCAATGCCGTCGCGCGAGGTGCGGGCCACCATGCGAATGCCCACCTCGAAGGGCAGGAGCCGATCGTGAATCGCACGCCCGACTCCCCCGGCCCCGATGATGAGCACGCGACGGTCGGCGAGCGAGACGTGCGGACGGTGATCCCAGGTGCCCGAAGTCATCGACCTAGCCGCATCATCAATCCCGCGAAGGCTCGCCAGGATCATTCCCACGGCCAGCTCTGAGGTGCTCGCGTCGTGCACTCCCCGGGCATTGCATAGCGTCACTCCCGTTGGGACGAAGGGCTGCGCATAGTCGAAGCCGGCGGTCAGCAGCTGGCAGACCTCGAGATTCGGCATCCGCGCCATGAGATCGGCATTCGGCTTCGGGCCCATGTAGTGCGGTACGAAGAATCCGCAGGCATCCAGCTCCTCGTCACTCGGGGTCTCGTCGTCGCCGTAGATCACGATCCCCGGCCCTGGCGTGCCGACGAGCTCAGGAATCAGCGCGATCTTCTCCATGGTGGCTCCGACGCAACTACTCGGTGACGCCCAGGCGCTCGAGAAGCAGGGTGCGTACCTTCGCGGCGTCGGCCTGACCCTTCGTGGCCTTCATGACAGCGCCGACGATTGCCCCTGCGGCCTGCACCTTGCCGCTGCGGATCTTCTCGGCGACATCAGGCGAAGCGGCGAGCGCTTCGTCGATGGCGGCGAGAAGTGCGCCGTCGTCACTGACCACGGCCAGGCCTCGCTTGGCCACCACGTCGTCGACACTGCCTTCGCCGTTGATCAGGCCGTCGAATACCTGGCGGGCGAGCTTGTCATTGAGGGTGCCGGAGGAGATGAGTGCCTCGACCTGCTTGATGTCGTTCGGAGTAACGGTCAGGGCATCGAGCTCGACGCCGGTGTCGTTGGCCACGCGCAGCAGCTCGCCTGTCCACCACTTGCGGGCAGCGGCGGAATCGACTCCCACAGCAATCGTGGCCTCGACCAGCTCGATGGCGCCGGCATTCGCCAGCGACTGCAGCTCGAACTCGTTGATATCCCACTCG
This sequence comes from Actinomycetota bacterium, assembly GCA_041183645.1. Classification (GTDB taxonomy): domain Bacteria; phylum Actinomycetota; class Actinomycetes; order S36-B12; family S36-B12; genus CAIKZY01. The sequence continues at coordinate 1,745 of JBEGLG010000131.1, forward strand.
GCCTGCAGACGCGCCCGCTTGACCGAGGGCATCTCGGGCATCGTCGCGCGCAATTCCTCGACCCACTCGCGGCTCGGCGCGACCGGAACAAGATCGGGCTCGGGGAAATAGCGGTAATCCTCGGCCTGCTCCTTCGAGCGACCGCTGGTCGACCGGCCGGTGTCCTCGTGGAAGTGCCGGGTCTCCTGGATCACGCGACCACCGCGGTTCAGCACCGCTGCCTGTCGCTCGATCTCGCTGCGCACCGCGCGCTCGACCGAACGCAGGGAATTCACGTTCTTGGTCTCGGAGCGGGTGCCCCACTCGGCACCCGGAAGGGCAATCGAGAGGTTGACGTCGCAGCGCATCGAACCCTGCTCCATGCGCGCATCGGAGACACCGAGGGCGAGGATCACGTTGCGCAACTCGGTGACGTAGGCACGTGCGACCTCAGGAGCCAGTCGACCCGTGCCGGCGACCGGCTTGGTCACGATCTCGATCAGCGGGATACCGGCGCGGTTGTAGTCGACGAGCGAGTAGTCGGCACCATGGATGCGACCTGTCGCGCCACCTGCATGCGTGAGCTTGCCGGTGTCTTCCTCCATGTGCACGCGCTCGATCTCGACGCGCACGACCTGCGGGCCATCAGGAGTCTCGACCGTGACATCGAGGTAGCCGTCGAAGCACAGCGGCTCGTCGTACTGGCTGATCTGGTAGTCCTTCGGCATATCGGGGTAGAAGTAGTTCTTGCGCGCAAAGCGGCACCACTCGGCGATAGTGCAGTTCAGCGCCAGCCCGATGCGAATAGTCGACTCGACCGCCGCGCGATTGACGACGGGCATCGAGCCGGGCAGTCCGAGACAGACGGGGCATACCTGTGTATTGGAGTCTGCGCCGAAATTCGTCGAGCAACCGCACCACATCTTCGAGTTCGTGCCGAGCTCGACGTGAGTCTCGAGACCGATCACGGGGTCATAGCCGCTGATCGCCTCGTCGTAGTCAAGGTAGATGTCGGCCTCGCCGTTCGTCATGCTCTGCGCGCTCATAGCTGCGGTGCCTCCTCGATCAGCAGGTGACCCCACCTATCGGTGAGCGCTGCCTCGAGCGCACCGCCGGCGAGGTAGAGACGGTCATCGGCCATGGCCGGGGCCATGATCTGCATGCCCACGGGCAGGCTGTCCTCGGGCGCGAGCCCGATCGGCAGGCTCATGGCACCAATGCCCGCGAGGTTCACCGGAATGGTCGCGACATCGTTGAGGTACATCGCGATCGGATCATCGAGCTTCTCGCCCAGCTTGAACGCCGTGGTCGGCGCGGTGGGCGAGACGAGAACGTCGACCTTCTCGAAGGCGGCATTGAAGTCGCGGGTGATCAGCGTGCGCACCTTCTGGGCCTGGCCGTAGTAGGCGTCGTAGTACCCGCTCGACAGCGCGTAGGTACCGAGCATGATGCGTCGCTTCACCTCGGGACCGAAGCCCGCCTCGCGAGTGATCGCCATGACCTGCTCGACCGAGTTCTTGCCGTCGTCGCCGGCACGGAGTCCGTAGCGCATGCCATCGAAGCGCGCGAGATTGCTCGAGGCCTCAGAGGGAAGAATCAGGTAGTAGGCGCCGAGCGCGTACTCGAAGTGCGGGCACGACACCTCGACGATCTCGGCGCCGAGCTCGCGCAGGATCTCGAGGGCCTCGCCGTAGCGCTGCGAGACACCTGCCTGGTAGCCGTCGCCCATGAGTTCGGTGACCACGCCGATACGCATTCCGCGCACATCGGCCTTGCGTGCTGCTGCCACGACATCGGGAACCGGTGCGTTGATCGACGTGGAGTCGCGCGGATCGTGACCGGCGATGGCCGCATGCAGGAGAGCAGTGTCAAGAACGCTGCGCGCGCAGGGGCCGGGCTGGTCGAGTGACGAGGCGAGCGCAATCTGACCGTAGCGCGAGACGCCGCCGTAGGTCGGCTTCACTCCGACGGTTCCGGTGACCGACGCGGGCTGGCGAATCGACCCACCCGTATCGGTACCAATGGCCAAGGGTGCCTCGAAGGCGGCGAGTGCCGCTGCCGAGCCGCCGCCGGAGCCACCGGGAATGCGATCGAGATCCCAGGGATTGTGGGTCGGCCCATACGCGGAGTGCTCGGTCGACGAACCCATCGCGAATTCGTCCATATTCGTCTTGCCAAGGATCACGATGTCGGCGTCACGCAGGCGCTGCACGACAGTGGAGTCATACGGCGGGCGCCATCCCTCGAGAATGCGCGAGCCTGCCGTGGTCGGCTCGCCCTTCATCGCCAGGACGTCTTTCAACCCGAGTGGCACGCCGGCGAGCGGACCGATCTCGGTGCCGGCCGCGATCTTGGCGTCGACCGCCCTGGCCTGGGCGAGGGCTGAGTCGGTCGTGACATGCAGGAAGGCGTGCACCTTGCCGTCGACCGCCGCGATGCGATCCAGATGTGCCTGGGTGACCTCGACTGCCGACACCTCCTTGGTAGCGATGGCATCGGCGAGTACCGCTGCTGACTGACGAGTCAGGTCGTTCACGATTACTCCTCGTCCAGGATGCGCGGGACGCGGAAGCGGTCATCCTCGGCGGCCGGAGCGCCCGCCAGGGCCTCCTCGCGCGTGATGCCGGGGGTAACGACATCGTCGCGGAAGACGTTGACCATCGGGATCGGGTGGGACATCGGCGGGATGTCGTCGGCGGCGACCTCGGAGATGCGGGCCACGGACTGAAGGATCACATCGAGCTGCTCGGCATAGTGGTCGAGCTCCTCGGGAGCCAGGTCGAGGCGGGCCAGTCGCGCCAGGTGCGCGACCTCGGGCCGGGTGATCGAGGTCATGCCCCAATCCTATTGAGCGCTGGCGAGTGCCTTCTCGAGGCCGTCGGCGAGCAGGACGCGGAATCCCTCGAGTCCGATCACGGGGATTCCGAGGCTCTCGGCCTTCTCGCGCTTCGAGCCGGCGTTCTCACCTGCCACCACCAGATCGGTCTTCTTCGACACCGACCCAGTGACCTTGGCGCCTAGCTCGGTGGCAGCTGCCTCCGCGCTCTCGCGGGTGAATCCCTCGAGCGAGCCCGTGATCACGAGGGTGAGACCGGCCAGTGGCTGCGGACCCCGTTCGACGATCTCATCGGCCATGCGCACGCCCGCGGCACGCCACTTCTCGATGATGTCGCGGTGCCAGGACTCGGCGAACCACTCGGAGATCGCGATCGCGGTCTTCTCGCCGATGCCCTCGACGACCGCGAGCTGCTCCGTGGTGGCCGCTGCCAGATCGTCAATGCTCGTGAAGACCGCCGTGATGGCCTGCGCGGTCGGCGGCCCCACGTGACGGATGGACAACGAGACGAGCACTCGCCACAGCGGCTTGGACTTTGCGACCTCCAGTTGCGCGAGGATCACCTTGGCGTTCTCGCTCAATTCGCTCTCGCCCTTGGTGAAATACGAACTGCGCGTGAGATCGGCTTCGGTGAGCGCGAAGAGATCACCTTCGTCAGTGAGGATGCCGTCGGCCAGGAGTGCCATCGCCGACTTCTCACCCAGGCCCTCGATATCGAGTGCCTTGCGACTTCCGATGTTGGCCAGCCGCTCCATCAACTGCCCGGGGCAGCTGCGGGCGTTGGGGCAGCGAAGATCCTTGTCACCCTCGGTCTCGGGGCGCAGCTCGGTGCCGCAGTCGGGGCAGTGTGTCGGCATGACGAAGGGACGCTCGTCACCCGTGCGTGCCTCGAGCACGGGGCCCAGGACCTCAGGAATGACATCGCCGGCCTTGCGCAAGAACACGAGATCGCCGATCTTCACGCCCTTGCGCTCGACCTCGAAGGCGTTGTGCAGGGTCGCCATCGCAACGGTCGAGCCCGCGACACGCACCGGCTCCATGACCGCGAACGGAGTCACGCGACCGGTGCGACCGACATTCACCTGGATATCGAGCAATCGCGTGCGCACGACTTCCGGCGGGTACTTATAGGCAATGGCCCAGCGCGGGGCGCGGGAGGTCTCGCCCAGCTGCTGCTGCAGGTCGAGGCGATCGACCTTGATCACGATGCCGTCGATCTCGTGCACGACATCATGACGATGCTCGTGGAAGTGCGCGATGAACTCGGCCACGCCGACTGACGAGCTCTCGACCTTCGCGTACTCGCTCGTGGGCAGGCCAAGTGACTTCAGCAGCGCATAGGCATCGCTCTGCCGCTCGATGGTGGCCCCATCGGTCGCGCCGAGACCGTGCACCGTCAGCTGGAGTCCGTTGAGCCGGCGCACGGATCGTGCGTACTCGGCCTCGAGCCGCTCTCGCTTCGACTGCCCTCGCGCCGACTCCTGTGCGCGTACCTCGGCGAGCTCTTCCTCGCGCTTGTCGATGCGCTGACGCAGGGTTCCGGCAGCGGCATTGCGCGGATTGGAGAACGCCGGGAGCCCGGCGTCGTACTGCTCGTCATTGATGCGCTCGAACGCCTCGACGGGGAAGAAGATCTCGCCGCGCACCTCGAGCAGCGCAGGGAGAGTCGTGCCCTTCTGCGGGCTCAGCGTCGACGGGATGCCCGGGATGAACTGCACGTTGTACGTGACATCCTCGCCCGTCTTGCCGTCGCCACGAGTGGCCATCGTGGTCAGCGATCCATTCACGTAGACGAGATCGACGGCGAGACCGTCGATCTTCAGCTCGCAGAGGTATTCGGGCACGAAGCCGAGTGACTTCTCAGTGCGCTCATGCCAGGCGGCGAGTTCATCGGCATCGAAGACGTTGTCGAGCGAGTACATCGGGACGAGATGCGTGACCTCGCTGAACATCGCCGAGACCGCACCGCCGCGCACTCGAGTCGGCGAGTCATCGGAGGCGAGCTCGGGGTGGGCCTCCTCGAGCTCGACGAGCTCGCGGAACAGGGTGTCGTACTCGGCATCGGAGAGAACAGGAGCATCGAGATCGTGGTAGGCGTGACCGGCCTCGCGAATCTGCGCGACGAGGCTCTCCCAGCGAAGGCGCGCGTCATCACCGCTCATCGCGATCGCCCTCCTCATCACCGCGCAGCACTCGAGCTGCGGCCCTGACTGTTTCGTATGCCGAGCGGATCCACTGCGGACTTGCCCCGGCCATGCCGCAGGTGGGGGTGACCACGACCTGCGACAGGTACTGAGCATCGCCGAGCCCGAGCCTCGATGCCAGTTCCCGCACGGGTGCACTCGCTCGCGTGTCGCTCATCCTGCCCTGGCCGATGGCCGGCACGACTCCGGCGAGGATCCCGAGTCCGCCCTCCCAGGCAGCCCCGAGTTCCTCCTCATCGAACTCGCGCAACAGATCCAGGCTGATAAACGATGCGCCCGTGCCGGCCAGCAGCGCGATCGGTGGCCGAGTCGCACAGCAGTGAATTCCCGGCACGGCACCTGCCTCGGCAATCGCCGTCATCACGCCCGCAAGAACGGGCGAGGCCACCTGCTCGTCGACGGAGTCATAGGCCGAGAGTCCGCTTGCCGTGCCGATGCTGCCCTCCAGCACCTGCGCAAGCGCCGGCTCGTCGACCTGCACGACTACGCGGGCATTCGGCACCATGCGCTGCACGTGATCGATGTGCGCGCGCACGGCTTCCTGGAGTGCCGAGGCGATATCGCGGCAGGCCGAGGAGTCCTTGAGGGCACGCTCCCCCGACGCCAGCTCGATCACCGCAGCGAGGGTCCAGGGTCCGACCACCTGAAGCTTGAGAGGCCCGGCATAGCCCTGCGTCACATCCTCGAGCGCATCGAGATCCTCGTGAAGGAACGACTGCGCACGGCGGGTGTCCTTGCCCGCGTGGGACACGAAGCGCCAGCCGCGCGGGGTGGTCTCGAGCGAGAACTCCTGCGAGACCGCACTGAGCAT
>JBEGLG010000132.1:0-3278 GCA_041183645.1 Actinomycetota bacterium
GCGATGCTCTGGTGGGCGCGGGGCTCCCGGCCGATGCGATTCAGATGGTGCCGGGCGAGACCCATGACTCCGTGACCCACCTGATGACCGCTCGTGGCCTGGTCGACGTTCTCATCCCGCGCGGAGGCGCATCGCTCATCGCCAACGTGGTCGAGAACTCCACCGTTCCGGTCATCGAGACAGGCGTGGGCAACTGCCACGTGTACGTCGACAAGGACGCCGACATCGACAAGGCGATCGCGATCCTGCTCAACTCCAAGGCTCAGCGCGTCAGCGTGTGCAATGCCGCCGAGACCGTGCTCGTTCATCGTGAGATCGCCGATGCCTTCCTGCCGCGCGCACTCGAGGCGCTCAAGGATGCCGGCGTCACCGTGCACGCCGACGACCGCTTCGCGCTCCACGCCACGGGTACGGGCATTGCCGTCGAGTCGGTCACCGACGACGACTGGGCCGCCGAGTACTACTCACTTGATATTGCCGCCGGCATCGTCGACTCCATCGACGACGCGATCGCGCACATCCGCCGGTGGTCGAGCGGTCACACTGAGGCCATCGTCACCGACAGCCAGTCGGCGGCCCAGCGCTTCGTCGCCGGCGTCGACAGCGCGGCCGTGATGATCAATGCGTCGACGCGATTTACCGATGGCGGCGAATTCGGCTTCGGGGCCGAGATCGGCATCTCGACCCAGAAGCTCCATGCGCGCGGCCCGATGGGCCTATCCGAGCTCACCACCACGACTTTCGTGGTCACGGGCGATGGGCACGTCCGGGGCTGAGGCCACCGACTAGAGTCAGTCCTGAACCTGCCGAAAGGAACGCCATGTCGATGATCTCCGCTGCTGTCCGCCTCGCGGAAGAGGCTCCGATCGATAATCCGTCCGTGCCCGCCTGGGCGTTCGGGCTCTTCGGCTTCGGTGTCCTCGCAGTGCTGCTCATCATCACGGTGATGCTCAAGGTCGAGCGCTAGAACCTGCTCTCCCGCGTCGTCGCCCAGGGCCACGACCTGACTTCCGAGGTGGATCATGACCGCTCACCGCGTGGGCATCATGGGAGGCACCTACAACCCGGTGCACTACGGCCACGTGATCGCCGCCCGAGTGGCAGCCGAGCTTCTCGATCTCGAATCGGTGATCCTCTCGCCGGTCTCGCGTCCCTGGCATAAGACCGCACAGGATCTCGCCCCGGCCGAGGACCGCCTCAGCATGCTGGAACTCGCCCTCGCCGAGGATCCGGAGTTCCTCGTCACGACGGTCGATCTCGATCGCGGTGGCGATACCTACACCGTCGACACCCTCGACGATCTCGATGCGCTGTTCGCCGAGCAGTACCCCGACGAGACAGTCGAGTGGTTCTTCCTCGCCGGCGCCGATGCGATCAGTGGCCTGGCGTCGTGGAAGTCACCCGAGGAATTGCTGCGACGTGCGCAGTTCGTGGCCGTCACTCGACCCGGGCACGAACTCGTGCTGCCCGACGTCGAGGGTGCCGACGACATCATGGTGCTCGAAATCGATGCCGCGAATATCTCCTCGACCGAGGTGCGCGAGCGCGCTGCCCGTGGTGAATCCCTCGAGGACCTCGTGCCGGAGCTCGTGGCCGAGTACATCGTCGAGCATGGGCTCTACTCGAGCCCGGGCGCATGAGCCAATCTCGCGGACGGCGCAGGGGAGCCATCGCCCTCGTCATCGCCTTGGTACTTCTCGCCTCGGCAGTCATCGGCTTCCAGCTCACGCGTAACGATGATGAGCAGCCCCTGCCTGTCCCGAAGCCCTCTCCGTCAGCGACCGAACTTCCTGCGCGCCCCGGCACGGTGCTGCTGCAGTTGAAGGACGCCTCAGGCTCCGCCGTCGTCAACGTACTTCTCGGAGGCGAGCCGGCCGAGCACTCGGGATCGAGTCTGTCGTTGCCGCCGGGCTTACTCATCCCGGTGCCGGCGATCATGTCGCTGCACGCGACGCCGGGCAGTGCCGACACCCTCGCGGCGATGAACGGCGTCTCGACTCTTCTTCTCGTGCGGGTGGATGCCACGCTCACCCTGGATCGGCTGGCCCTGGCCGGCCTGGTCGAGTCGGTGCACGGCATTGCCGTTGACGTCGGGCTCGGCACGGTCACCCTCGACGGAGTCTCCGCTGCTGACTATGCGACGCGGCTCGCCCCGGGGGAGAGCGAGAGCGCACGTCAGGAGCGCGCACGCGCGGTGATCACGCAGGCGCTTCGTGGTCTGCCCGGCACCGATGAGTCGATGCGCCAGCTGCTCGCCAGCCTGGGCTCGCTCGCGCGGAGCACTGCGACGAATGACGAACTGGTGCCGCTTCTCGAGCAGGTGCGCAACGACGCACTGAGCGGGAACATGCTCCGCGCCGAGCTTCCGGTCACCACGGTGAGCACGGGTCGGCCCGATGCGGTCGTGGTCGATGGCCTCGCGGCGGCCCCGGTACTCCGGAGGCTCTTTCCCGGCGAGATCCTGACCACCGGGCAGTCCCCGCTGCCTCGGGTCGTGCTCGAGGCAGCAGGCGCGAGCGCGGGTTACCTCCTTCGAGTGCGTCGCGATCTCACTGACTCGGGCGTAGCCGTCATCGATGGCGGAACGGCAACCATGCCGCTACGGATCAGTCGCGTGCTCATCAGCGCCGGGATTCCTCGCTCCCGCGATCTCGGATACTCGATCGCCGACACCCTGGGCCTGCCGGCCTGGGCAGTGCGCGCCAGTGATGCCTCACCCGTCGACGTGGTCGTGCGGCTGGGAGCAGATGCGGGGCTGACGCCCTAGGTGTGAGAGGCTGCAGGCTCGGAATCAACGAAAAGGTGACACGTGACGGCAAGCCCCGAATCGGTACAGCTCGCGATCGCTGCCTCGCTGGCGGCCTCGGAGAAGCTTGCCGAGGACATCATCGCGATCGATGTCAGCGAGCATGTCGTCATCACCGATGTGTTCCTCATGTGCTCGGCGGCGAATGACCGCCAGGTGGCTGGTGTCGTCGATGCCATCGAGGAAGCCCTGCTCAAGCTCGGCGCCAAGCCGCTGCGCCGCGAGGGCGAGCAGGAGAACCACTGGGTCCTGCTCGACTACGGCGACATCGTCATTCACGTGCAGCTGGCCGAGGAGCGCATTCACTACGCCATTGAGCGACTGTGGAAGGACTGCCCGCTCATCGAGCTTCCGGCCGAGGTCAATAGTCCGCGCAGTGCGCGCGCCTGATCCAGCAGCGCCATGTCAGCACCACGACGCCTGGTCTTCTGGCGGCACGGCCGCACCGAATGGAATGCCCAGATGCGCTTCC
>JBEGLG010000133.1:0-2563 GCA_041183645.1 Actinomycetota bacterium
GCCCCAGCGCCAGACAGTTCTCGCGGCTCAGCAGGCTGCCGATGCCGATCTCCTCTCCGGCGGTCGACTGCGCATCGGCGTGGGCACCGGCTGGAACTGGGTCGAGTACGAAGCCCTGAATCAGGATTTCGCCACGCGAGGCAAGCGCCTCGACGAGCAGATCGTGCTCATGCGCGAACTCTGGGAGAAGCTGCTGGTCACCTTCGACGGCTCCTTCCACCAACTCGAGCGCTGCTGCATCAATCCGCGTCCGACACGGTCGATTCCCATCTGGATCGGCGGCTTCAGTGAGCCTGCCTTCTCGCGCGCTGCACGACTCGGAAATGGCTTCACCTTCGCCGGCGATCTCGACGATGCGATCGGCGGCATGGCGCGCGTGCGCGAGCTGCTCGCGGAGAACGGTCGTGGCGATGCCGATTTCGGCTTCGAGTACACGCTCACCCGTGCCCGCGATGTCGCGTCTGTCCTCGAAGGCACCGAGCGCTGGGCGTCGGCCGGAGGCGGGGGAGTCTCCGTGCTCACCCAGAAGATCGGCTTCGACTCCGTGGCGGGCCACCTGGATTACATCGCCGGGGTCAAGGCGGCCTTCGACTCACGCTTCGGCAGCTGATACCTCGGCGGGAATGCGGCGCAGGGGATTCCTGTTACACTAGTTGAATCTTGAACTAGTACGAGGAGAAGTCATGCCCGCCGCCACCGCCGATGCCCTGACCCTGCCGCGCTTCGCGCCGGCTCCGACCGCGATCTCGCGTTCCGTCCTGTCGGTCACCCGCGGGCCTCGGGCGTTCGAGGGCGAGGGCTTCCCCGTGCGACGTGCCTTCGCCGGCGTGCCCTCCGATCAGCTCGATCCCTTCATTCACATGGACCAGATGGGCGAGGTCGAATACGCGGCCGGCGAGCCCAAGGGCACCCCGTGGCATCCGCACCGCGGATTCGAGACGTTCACCTACCTCATCGACGGGCAGTTCCTGCACCAGGATTCGAATGGTGGCGGCGGAGTGATTCTCGATGGCGGTACGCAGTACATGACCGCCGGCGACGGCATCCTGCACATCGAGACACCGCCCGAGGCTCTCGTCGAGTCCGGCGGCCTCTTCAATGGCATCCAGCTGTGGATCAACCTGCCGCGCGAGAAGAAGCGCATTGCGCCGCAGTATCAAGACCTTCAGGGCAACGACTCCGTGATGGTTGCCTCGGCCGACGGCGGCTCCTACGTCCGCATCCTGGCCGGCGCTGTCGACGGCCACCAGGGCCCGGGCATCTCGCATACCCCGCTCGCCATCACGCACGTGACCGTTGCTCCGGGCGCGAGTATCTCCATCCCGTGGCCGTCGAACTTCAATGCGCTCGCCTACGTGCTGGCGGGCAGCGGTGCGATCGGCGCCGAGCAGCGGATAATCTCCGAGGGGCAGCTCGCGGTTCTGGTCAATGGCGATCTCATCCAGATCTCCGCCGATGCCAAGCAGGATTCCCGCACGGAGAATCTCGAGATCTTCCTGATCGGCGGAGTCCCGCTGCGCGAACCGGTCGTGGCCTACGGCCCGTTCGTGATGAGCACCGCCGCCGAGATCCAGGAAGCCTTCGAGGACTATCAGAAGGGCCGCCTGGGCAGCGTGCCGGCGAACGCAATCCAGCCGCATAGGGCGGGCAGCAACTAGCCGCCTCCGATCTGGTTGGATCTCGGCATGACCGAGACCACCACGATCGCCAGTCATCTCGTCCGTCGATTCCGCGAGCTGGGTGTCGACTGCGGCTTCGGAATCGTGGGCGATTTCGCCCTCAAGATGTTCTCCGCTCTCGACGCCGAGGGCTTTCCGATCCTGGTCACCACTGACGAGCAGGGCGCCGGCTTCGCGGCCGATGCCTGCGCTCGTCTCACGGGCTTCGGCGTGGTGGCTGTCACGTATGGCGCCGGCGGGCTGAAGGTGGCCAATGCGGCAGCCAATGCCTGGGCTGAGCAGGTGCCGATGCTGATCCTCAGCGGCGGTCCCGGGGTGGTCGAGCGCATCGGCAATCCGAATCTGCACCACAAGGTCAAGGACTTCGGCACGCAGATCCGCGTGTATGAGGAGCTCACCTGCGCTCAGGCGCTGCTGACCACCGGCGATACCGCGACGAACGAGATCGATCGCGTGCTGCGCGAGATGATCTCGCAGCAGCGACCCGGCTACATCGAGATCCCGCGCGATCTCATTGGCATCCCGGTCGATCCGCCGGATTTCGACATCCTCCCCGAGCTTCCTCCGGTCGACGATGCGGCGTTGCATGCTGCCTTGGCCGAGGTCCTGCTCGCGCTGCGCGAGAGCACTCGAGTCGCGATTCACGCCGGCGCGATGGTCAATCGTCGGCACGTCGCCGATGCGCTCTTCACCCTGGCCACCAGCGCGGGTATCCCGGTGGCGACAAGCCCGCTTGCGCGTGGAGTGTTTCCCGAGCGGCATCAGCTCGGTCTGGGCATGTATCTCGGTGCGCTGACTCCGGCACCGGTGCGCGAGCGAGTCGAGGGCGCCGATCTCGTGCTGAGTCTCGGCGTGCTGCAGACCGACCTGAATCTCGGTGGCTT
>JBEGLG010000134.1:0-9999 GCA_041183645.1 Actinomycetota bacterium
TCGACGGTCTCCAGCTCGCCGGCCGAGGTCAGCACATCGGCGATGAGTCGCTCCTCGCTCTCCACCACGGCATCGCGCTTGACCCGGGTGAAGGTGGCGATGCCGCGGGCAAGATCCGGCCCGACCGCGATCGCCTCGATGTCGTGATACCGAACGATGTGGCCTTGCTCGCCACACGGACGAGGCACCTCGCGACTGCGCAGGCGGCCCGTGACCACGACCGGCATGCCCTTGACCACCGACTGCACGACGTTGTGGGCCATGCCGCGCCAGCAGGTCACGGAGAAGTAATGCGTATCCCCGTCGACCCACTTATCGGCGGATCGATCGAATCGCCGAGTGCTCGTGGCCACTCGGAAGGAGGCGACCGGGTCGCCCGCCGTGGTGAAGCGAAGTTCTACGTCGCGGACAACATTTCCGACAACGGTCATGGTGATGTCATTCATCGTCTCTCTCCTCGCTGAGTCGAAGCCAGTCTTCGATACGTCGAGGGTCGTGGTTCACCGTCGCCCGGCACAGTGACGATCTGGATCTGTGGACGGATGTGCAGACATCTCCCGCCTGTGGATGCCTCTTGCGAACGGTGTGCAGGTACGCAGCCGCCCCTGGATCCGTCCTTCCCTACTTATTAGGTTTGCGGGACAGCTGAATCGATCGCTCACACGCCAATCAAGGGATGACATGACCGAGACCACCGCTCGACCCGCCAAGAGCAATGGCCAGTGGGCTGTTGACGGCACCGAGCCGCTCAATCCCAATGAGGCGATGAAGCAGGAGGCCGACGGCCTGACCGTGCGCGCCCGCGTCGAGGAGATCTACTCGAAGGAGGGCTTCGACTCGATTCCCGGAAGCGATCTCCGCGGACGCATGCGCTGGTGGGGCCTCTACACCCAGCGCAAGCCCGGCATCGACGGCGGCAAGACCGCGACCATGGAGCCCGAGGAGCTCGAGGACTCCTACTTCATGATGCGCGTGCGCTCTGACGGCGGTCGCCTGACCCTCGAGCAGCTGCGCACGATCGCTGACATCTCAGAGGAGTTCGGTCGCGATACCGCAGATATCTCGGATCGCCAGAACATCCAGTTGCACTGGATCGCCATCGAGGATGTGCCCGAGATCTGGCGCCGCCTCGAGGCCGTCGGGCTCTCGACCGCCGAGGCCTGCGGCGATGTTCCCCGCGTCATTCTCGGCTCGCCCGTCGCCGGCGTCGCGGCTGACGAATTGATCGACGGAACGCCTGCCATCGAGGCAATCCTCGAGCGCTACCTCCTCGACCCCGAGTTCTCGAACCTCCCGCGAAAGTTCAAGTCCGCCGTCAGCGGCTCACCTCGAATGGACGTCGCTCACGAGATCAACGACATCTCGTTCCTCGGTGTCGTGCACCCCGAGCATGGCGTCGGCTTCGACGTCTGGGTCGGCGGCGGACTCTCGACGAATCCGCACCTTGCCGTGCGCCTGGGCGCCTGGGTGCCGATCGAGGAGATTCCCGAGGTCTGGGCAGGCGTGGTCGGCATCTTCCGCGACTACGGCTACCGCCGCCTGCGCACCAAGGCCCGCCTGAAGTTCCTCGTGTCCGACTGGGGTGCCGAGAAGTTCCGCCAGGTGCTCGAGACCGAGTACCTGAAGCGGCCGCTGCTCGACGGTCCGGCACCCACCCCGGCGTCGGTCGACGAGCGCGATCACGTGGGCGTATGGCCGCAGAACAACGGCCTGTTCTACGTCGGCGCGGCACCGATCGTCGGTCGTCTCAGCGGCACGAAGCTCAATGCCATCGCCGATCTCGCCGAGGCCGCAGGCTCTGACCGCGTGCACCTCACCGCCCACCAGAAGCTCGTCATCCTCAACGTGCCCGGCGACAACGTCGATGCGCTTGTCGCAGGACTCGCCGCACTCGATCTTCGCGTGGGTGATGCGAGCAACTTCCGTCGCGGCACGATGGCCTGCACCGGTGTCGAGTTCTGCAAGCTCGCAATCGTCGAGACCAAGGGTCGCGCCCGTGCCCTCATCGGCGAGCTCGAGACTCGCATCCCCGACTTCACCGAGCCGCTCGCAATTCACGTCAACGGCTGCCCGAACTCCTGCGCGCGCATTCAGGTCGCCGATATCGGCCTCAAGGGAATTCGCGCCCTGGATGCCGACGGCAACGACGTCGAGGGCTTCCAGGTTCATCTGGGCGGCCGAATCGGCCAGGCCGCGAACTTCGGCCGCACGGTCAAGGGCCTGCGCCTTCCCGCCGACGACCTGCCCGACTACGTGGTGCGCGTCACAGCCAACTTCACCGCCGAGCGTCAGGGCGACGAATCCTTCAGCGAGTGGGCGCAGCGCGCAGACGAGGGATCCCTGAAGTGACCACCGCGACGCACGGCACATCGACACGGCGCTCGCCCGAGGAGCTTCGCATCCTCGCGCGCTACGCGGCGGTCGACCTTGCCGGCGCCCAGGCAGCCGACATCATCCGCTGGACCTGGAATACCTTCGGCACCAAGGCCGTGCTCACCCAGTCGATGGCGAATACGGCGCTGGCCTACCTGATCAATCAGGTGGCCCCGGAGATCCCGGTCGTGTTCCTCGACACCGGTTATCACTTCCCCGAGACCGTGCAGACTCGTGATGACCTGCAGGCACGCACCAGCCTCAACATCATCAGCCTCACTCCGAAGCAGACCATCGCCGAGCAGGACGCCGAGTACGGCGCTGACCTCTGGCAGCGCGACCCTGACCTGTGCTGCAAGCTGCGCAAGGTCGAGCCGATGGAGAATCTCATCCACGGCTACGAGGCCTGGATCACCGGCATGCGACACGAGACTGCGCCGCACCGTGCAGCCGTGCCCGTCGTGCAGTTCGACGAGAGCCGCGGCGTTCTCAAGATCGCGCCGATCCTGCACTGGAGCGAGGCACAGCTGCTGCGCTACACGATCGAGAATGACGTACCCGTCAATCCGCTCATGTACGACGGCTACCCGTCGATCGGCTGCGCACCGTGCACGAAGCGCGTCGCCCCCGGTGATGATCCGCGCGCAGGGCGCTGGGCCGGCCAGGGCAAGAACGAGTGCGGACTCCACACGTGAGCACCTACCCGTTGACCCTCGACGTCGCCGGCAAGCCGGTCGTCATCGTGGGCGCCGGGGCCGTGGCCGCTCGTCGCGCCCGCTCACTCGTCGACGCCGGTGCTCAGGTCAGTGTCATCTCTCCGTCCGTGGGCGCCGCGATGCTCGAGCTCGGCGACTCCGTGCGCATCCTGCAGCGCGAGTACGCGACCGGTGACCTCTCCGAGGCGTGGCTGGCTCATGCTGCAACCGACAACCCCGAGGTCAACGAGGCGGTCGCGCAGGAAGCACGCGCGAATCGCATCTGGTGCGTGCGCGCCGATGACCATGCTGCCTCCGACGCCTGGACTCCGGCCGCTACCACCGTCGACGATGTCACCATCGCCGTGACCTCGGCGGATCCCCGTCGTTCTGTTGCACTGCGCAGCAGCATTGCCGCGCAGCTGCGCTCCGGTGACCTTCCGGTCAAGGCACGGCGTGCGCATGACGGCCACGTAGTGCTCATCGGCGGCGGCCCCGGTGATGCCGATCTCATTACCGTGCGCGGCCGCCGCGAGCTCAACAAGGCCGATGTCGTGATCTACGACCGACTGGCACCGCTCGAACTGCTGGCCTCGCTCGATGATGACGTCGAGCTGATCGATGCCGGCAAGCAGCCCGACCGGCACACGCTGCCGCAGGATCAGATCAATGAGCTGCTCATCGATCGCGCTCGCGCGGGCAAGCGTGTCGCGCGCCTCAAGGGCGGCGATCCGTTCGTGCTGGGCCGTGGCTCCGAGGAGATGCTCGCGTGCATCGAGGCCGGAGTCACCGTCGAGGTGATCCCCGGGGTCACCAGCGCCATCAGCGCACCGCTGGCAGCCGGTATCCCGGTGACCCACCGCGGGGTGACCACCGGCTTCATCGTGATGAGCGGCCATGAGATCGGCAACCTAGAGCTGGCCGCGAAATCCGATCTCACCCTGGTGGTGCTCATGGGCGTAGGCCGACTCGAGAAGCTCGTCAGCGGCCTCACCGGCGCAGGCAAGGCGTCGACCACTCCGATCGCGATCATCGAGCGCGCCTACGCACCCGATCAACGCATCACCGTGGGCACACTCGACTCCATTGTCGAGATCGCGACCGAACGGAACGTCGCGAATCCCGCGATCATCGTCGTGGGCGATGTCGTCTCGGTACCGACCTGGCTCACGGCCGACGTGCTCGCCGCGCACGCGTGATCTAGCGTTCACTCATGAGCGCGGTCATCCTGCTGGGGCACGGAAGTCCGGATCCGCGCGCCGGCATTGGCGCGGCACGACTGGCCGGTCGAGTCGCGGATCTTCTCCCCGATGACGAGATCCGACTTGCCTTCCTCGATAACACCGCCCCGACTCTCACCGAGGCAGCACTGACCGTGGCGGCGCACGCCGACATCACGGTCGTCCCGGTGTTCCTGAGCAAGGCCTATCACGTGAAGGTCGACGTGCCGGCCGAGGTGGCGAAGGCAAGCGCCGCGATCAGTCGCGCCATCACGATCACTGAGCCGATCGGCCCCGATCCCCTGCTGCTCGAGGCCCTCGATCGGCAGCTGCCCGCCGATGCGCCCGTCGTGCTGGCCACCGCGGGCACGAGTGATCTCGAGGCGCAGGCGGCATTCGACGCACTGGCCCGCGAGTGGTCCGAGCGTCGCGGAACTCAGGTGCTGGTGGCATACGCCTCGCAGACCCAGCCCGATATCCCCGCGGCGATCACGTTGATCGAGACCGCGAGCAGTACGCCTGCGGCGATCGCGCGCTTCCTGCTGTTCGAGGGCGTGTTCCCGGATCGCATCCAGGTCGATGCCGGTGATCGAGCGATCACGTCAGTGCTCGGCGACGAGCCGATGCTCGCCGAGATCATCGTCGACCGAGTACTCGCTACGCGCTGAGCACCTGCGCCACTGCGGCAGCGACATCATCGGCGCTGGGCGATGCCGCGACCGCCACCACGTCAAGGCCGAGCTCCCGCGCGGCATCTGCGGTGGTCGAGCCTGCGCAGATCACGGGCATGGGGATCGGCGGGGAGAGGAAGTGCACCAATGCCCGGGCCGCGCTCGGCGATCGCAGCACGATGGCCGCGATCTCGCCACGTCGGATGAGCTCGACACTCCTCGGCTCCTGCTCCAGCGTTGAGGTCTCGTAGACGACCACCTGGGCCAGATGCCAGCCGAGCTGCCGAAGTCCGTCGGGCAGGGTGTCGAGGGCGAGATTGCCGCACGGGAACATTGCCCGCGCCGGCGGCAGGTCTGCCAGTTCCTCGACGAGAGCCTTTGCCGAGGCGACCATGGGGACCATGACATGCGCGAACCCCAGGTCGCGCAGAGTGCGCGCGGTGCGCTCGCCCGTCGCGGCGGCATGGACTCCTCGGCCCACGGCCTCGCGAATGGCCTCGCGAAGAACATGCTCGCCGACGAGCTCGATCAAGGCCGGCATGGTCATCGGCGAGGTCGCGATGAACCAGGTCTCCTCACCGGCGCGCTCGCGCAACTGCTCGATGAGCATGTGCGCCATCATCGAGTCGCCGACCGGAGCGATGCGCACGTAGGGATCGTCGATCGAGGCGATGCCACGAGCGTTGAGGCTCTCGGCATCCGTGTCATTGCCCTCGGATCGGATGAGCAGCACCGGATAGGTCATGACCGCTCGGCATTCAGGTCGGCATTCAGGTCGGACGATGATCGGCCGAGCAGGGCTGCGGCAGCCACCAGGCCGAGTGCATGCGCATCAGCGCGATCCTTGACGATCCCGCTGACGGTGAGCCGCTCGTAGTCGACGCCCCGATGATCGGCCAGTTCGGCGACCAGCGTGAGCTCTCCCTTGCGATCGATCTCGGCGAAGGCGCCCACCGCGGTGGTGCACTCCGCCTCGACTCCGACGAGCACCGCGCGCTCAGCGGCAGATCGGAGAAGCGACTGCTTGTGGTTGAGGGCCTTCAGCTGATCCATGAGCTCGCGATCCCCCTGGCGGCACTCGATGGCCAGCGCTCCCTGAGCCGGAGCGGGCACGATCTGCTCGACCGTGAGGATCTGCGCTGCCTCCTTGTCACGGCCGATGCGCCGCATTCCGGCGAGCGCGAGAATGGTCGCGTCGTACTCGCCGTCGCGCACCTTGCGGATACGCGTATCGACATTTCCGCGAATGGGCTCGATGCGCAGATCGGGACGCAGGGCCAGCAGGCGCTGAGCGCGACGCGGCGAACTCGTGCCGAGTACCGCGCCCTGCGGCAGCTGGTCGAGTCGCAGGTTGCCCTTCGAGACGAGTGCATCGCGCGCATCCTCACGCTCGGGCACGGCAGCCAGGTGAATGCCCAGGGCCGGCGCACTCGGGAGATCCTTGAAGGAATGGACGATGACATCAACCTCACCGGCCAGCAGCGCAGCGCGAAGGGCGGAGACGAAGACGCCCGGCTGACCCGGCTGGCTGAGAGGAACGCTGGTGTCGTCGCCCGCCGTGGTGATGAGGACTTCCTCCCACGGTCGACCGCTCACGGCCGACCAGGCATCGCCCACGGTGGCCGACTGAGTGCGCGCCAGCAGGCTCGCTCGGGTGCCCAGGCGCATGGAGGCGCCTACTTCGCGGCCGTGGAATCGAAGTCGATACCGAAGAGCGTGTGCATCGCCTTGCGGTAGTCGTCGATATCACCCGTGCGTGCAAGTTCCTGCGCGCGCACCGACGGTGTGTGCAGGAGTGCATTCGACACGCGGTGCAGGGAGCGCGCGACTTCGTCGGCCGTGTCGTCGCCGAGTCGACCGCGCGTGCGCTCGATCTCCTCATTGATGATGCTGCTCACATAGGCGCGCATCGCCACGACGGCAGGATCCGCGGCGCGGCCGGTCTCGGCACGCTCGAAGCACTCGACAGCGCCGCGCACGATCTCCTGGGCTTCCAGGACAGCGGAGGAATGCTCCCGAGGTGCGTAGATGCGGATGACCTCGAGATCGATGACATCGACATCAGGTCGATCGCGTACCTCAGGAGCGACATCTGGCGAGAGGGCGAGATCGATGATCGGCAGCACGGCTTCGGCGGCACCGCGAGCATCGACGAGTGCGGCGTCAATGATGTGATGCGGTGCGCCACTGCAGGCGGCGACGAGATCCACCTTCGCAATTGCCTCGCCCAGCTGCTCGTCGGTCACGGCCGAGATCCCGTGCGAGCTTGCGAACTTCGCGGCACGCCCCGACGACGAATAGACATAGATCTCGTCGACTCCGCGCTTGGCCAGTGCGGACGTGACGACGCGGGCGTAGGAGCCGGTGCCGAGCACGAGTGCCGACCGGCCGGCGAGTGCACCGTGTCGCTCCTCGGCCACGTCGAGGCCGACGGTGACGATCGAGCGGCCGGCCGCGCCGAGGCCGGTCATGTTGGTCACGGCCTTCGAGGTCGCGAGTGCGCGCTGCATCATCCGCTCGAGGGTCGGACTCGTGGTCTCGGCCACTTGAGCAGCGGCGAGCGCCGACTTCACCTGGCCGGCGACTTCGTCCTCGCCCACCACCATGGACTCCAGGCCCGAGGCCACGGAGAACAGATGCTGCGCGACCGAGGTGCCCATCGTCACGCGCATGGAGTCGACCACCTGCGCATGATCGATGCCGGCCTTGTCAGCGATCTCGCGAGTGGTGACCTCGATGGCCTCGTGGAACCGATCAAGATCGAGGTAGACCTCGAAGCGATTGCAAGTAGAGAGGACGAGCGCGCCATTGACGCCTTCGCGTGCAGTGAGGGTCGAGGCGAGTGCGCTGCCCGCGTGACTGAGGCGCTCGATCTCCTCGAGGGATGCGTCGTGATGGCTTGCACCGACGAGCACCAGGACCATGGGGGGAATCGTACGCCTGCGAACGGACTCCCACGTGTTCGGTAGGTTGGGGATATGACTCACGCCACCCTTCTGCCCGCCCAGCATCCGCTGAGCGCCCGCGGAACGGCTGAGTCCCCGCTGATTCGGGCCTATCGGGGCGAGAGTCCGGCCACCCGTCCGATCTGGATGATGCGCCAGGCCGGCCGCTCACTTCCCGAGTACCGCGCACTGCGCGAGGGCGTCGCGATGCTCGACTCCTGCCTTCGACCTGAGATGGCCGCCGAGATCACCCTGCAGCCCGTCCGGCGACACAAGGTCGATGCCGCGATCTTCTTCAGCGACATCGTCGTTCCCCTCAAGCTCGCGGGAGTCGACGTCGAGATTGCCGCCGGTATCGGCCCGGTCATGGGCACGCCCGTGCGAAGTCGAGCGGAGTTCGCGGCACTCCCCGAGCTCGACGAGTCAGCACTGACTCCCATCACCGAGGCCATCGGCATCGTCACCGATGAGCTCGGCTCGACTCCGCTCATCGGCTTCTGCGGTGCGCCCTTCACTCTGGCCTCGTATCTGATCGAAGGACGCCCGTCACGCGACTACGCGTTCACGAAGGCGATGATGCGCGAGGATCCCGAGTTGTGGAATGACCTGCTCTCCTGGGTCGCGCGCACCACCGGCACCTTCCTTCGCGGCCAGGTCATGGCCGGGGCTAGCGCCGTGCAACTCTTCGACTCCTGGGCGGGCGCGCTCACTCCCGATGAGTACATCGCCTATGCGCGCCCGTACTCTGCCGCCGTTCTCGATCGAGTGAGCGACCTTCCCGTTCCCCGCGTGCACTTCGGCACGCGCACGCAGAACCTCCTGGTCGCGATGCGCGATGCGGGAGCAACCGTGATGGGTGTCGACCAGTACACGCCACTCGATCTCGCCAACTCACTTCTCGGCGGCACCACGCCGCTGCAGGGAAATATCGATCCCGATCTGCTCGACGCACCCTGGTCGATCCTGTCGGCGCACGTGCTCGACGTCATCGAGCGCGGGAAGTCCGCACCCGGTCATGTCGTCAATCTCGGACACGGAGTCCCACCCGAGACCGATCCGGATGTCCTCACCCGAATAGTGGAATTGGTGCACAGCACATCGTGAATGCCATCGTCATCGGAGGCGGACTCTCAGGCCTCCTCGCCGCCCGCGAGCTCGCTCGCCGCGGAATGCAAGTCACCCTCTTCGAGTCGGCGCGCACCTTCGGCGGTGCGATCGCCGGCGCAGAGCTCGGCGGATTCACCACCGACATCGGCGCCGAGGCGTTTGCCATCACGCGCCCGGAGGCTCTCGAGCTCATCACCGAGCTCGGTCTCGCCGATCAGGTCATCGCCCCCGCGCGTTCCGATGCGAAGCTGTGGAGCGAGTCGGGAATCTCCGATCTGCCGAGAAGCCTCATGGGCATTCCCTGCGATCTCGCCGATCCCGCTCTCGCGAAGATCCTCAGCGAGAAGGAGATCGCGAGCGCGCAGAAGCTCGACGCGAAGGACTTCCCCGCCGACCTCGATCCGCAGATCACCCTGGGCGAACTCGTACGCCTGCGCATGGGCGATGCCGTCGTGCGCCGAATCCTGACTCCTGTCGTCGCCGGGGTCCATGCGATCGATCCCGATCTCGTCGAGGCCGAGGCAGTGGTGCCCGGCCTGCTCGCCCGCTGCCGCGAGACGGGGAGCCTGGCCGGCGCTGCAGACTCCTTCCGTTCGGCTTCCGGTGCACCGGGCTCGGCCATCAACGGTCTTCGCGGTGGCATGAGCACGCTGATCACTGCGCTCGTGGCCGACCTCGAGGGTGTCAACGTGAAGTCGAACCGCACGGTCACGGCAGTGCGCAAGTCGAAGACCGGCTGGATCGTCGAGACCGCCGATGTCTCGCTGCGCACCGACAACGTGGTGCTGGCGCTCTCAGCACCGGCCGCACGACGGGTGCTGCGCGGGCAGGATCGCATCAGCGCGGCGCTCGAGAAGTTCAGCGTGGGCGATGTCGCCGTGGTCTCCCTCGTCGTGCAGAGCGCCAAGCTCGACAAGGCGCCAGTCGGCTCGGGTGTCCTGGTCGACCCCGACCAGACCTCGGTGCGCGCCAAGGCGCTGACCCATGC
>JBEGLG010000135.1:0-2798 GCA_041183645.1 Actinomycetota bacterium
CTTGCCGACACGGCCAAGTCTCTGGCTACCACTGATCTCGTCACCATCGCACTCAGCGCCGGTGGTTCAGGTGAGGGGCTCATCGGCTTCGAGGGTGCCGGTCGACGCACCACCACGCGACTTCTCGACGGTGAGTTCCCGAAGTACCGCACACTCCTCCCGAGTGAAGCCGCAACAGTGGCGTCAGTCGACACATCAGCACTCGCCGATGCCGTGAAGCGCGTGGCACTTGTTGCCGAGCGCAACACTCCGGTGCGCCTGGCGTTCGACGGATCCGAGGTCGTGCTTCGCGCGGGTGCCGGTGATGATGCGCAGGCCAACGAGGTTGTCGAGTGCCGGGTCGATGGCGACGGACTCGAGATCGCCTTCAATCCGACCTATCTCCTTGATGGTCTGAGTGCAGTCGATGCCACGACCACGACTTTCTCCTTCACGCAGGCCACGAAGCCGGCGGTTCTCACCGGCGCCGATACGAATGCAGCCTCAGGTGTCGATGACTATCGCTACCTACTCATGCCCGTTCGCCTCACTGGCTGATCCTCGTGTGGATTCAGTCGCTCAGCCTGACTGATATCCGCTCGTATGAGCAGCTCGACTGCCCTTTCGACCAGGGCATCACTGCCTTCGTCGGACGCAACGGCCAGGGCAAGACCAATATCGTCGAAGCCATGGGCTACCTCGCCACTCTGAGCAGCCATCGCGTTGCAAGTGATCTTCCGCTGGTGCGTCAAGGATGCGATCGCGGATACATCCGCGCGAGTGTCTCGTCGTCGGAGCGCGATGTCCTGCTGGAGCTCGCGATCACGCCGGGAAAGGCAAACAAGGCTCGCATCAACAAGTCACCTGTCCCGCGCACGCGCGACATCCTCGGCATCGTGCGCGCTGTCGTCTTCGCCCCGGAGGATCTTGAGCTCGTCAAGGGAGATCCGGGTGCACGTCGTCGATTCCTCGACGACCTACTCGTGCAGCGCATCCCTCGTCTCGCCGGAACGCGAGCCGACTACGACAGGGTCCTGAAGCAGCGCAACGCCTTGCTGAAGTCGGCAAGCATTGCTCGCAAGGCGGGAACTGATCGCATCGTGCAGACCCTCGAGGTCTGGGATGAGCAACTCGCGGCGCACGGTGGTGAGCTGATCGCCGCGCGCATCTCACTCCTGCATGAGTTGATGCCGCTCGCGCAGCAGCAGTACGCGATGGTGTCGGGAAGTGATGTCGACATGGTGCTCGGCGCTGCCTACCAGTCTTCTCTGGGTGAAGGTGCGGTGCTCTCGACTGATCGCGACGAGTGGGCGGCTCAGATGCTCGCGGCCATTGCCGACCGACGCAAGGAAGAACTCGATCGCGGAGTCACCCTGGTAGGCCCGCATCGCGACGACATGGTCCTTCGCCTCGGCGACTTCCCGGCTAAGGGATATGTCTCCCACGGTGAGTCATGGTCGCTGGCCCTCGCCCTTCGCCTGGGGGCATTCGACCTGCTCACCGCTGACGGCGAGTCGCCGATCCTGATCCTTGACGATGTCTTTGCCGAGCTCGACTCCCAGCGCCGGGCGCATCTGGCCACCCATGTCGGCACCGCCCAGCAGGCCTTCATCACTGCGGCGGTAGCCGAGGATGTCCCTGCAGAGTTGATCGGCTCGCGCATCGAGGTCGTGAAAGGAGGAGTGAGCCATGGCTGATTCCCCCGACAGCGACGCGGCCGCGCGCGCCCTCAACCGAGCAGCGTCGTCCGGCAAGAAGGCCCCCGCCCCCCGCAAGAAGCAGGTGCCGGCCGCGGCCAGGGGTGCCGGCCGGGATCCGGAGCTTCTGGGCTCGGCCGTCGACCGCCTCATCCGCGATCGCGGCTGGAGTGCGGAGGCCTCGGCGGCCAGCCTGACCACCCGGTGGGCAGAGATCGTGGGTCCGGAGCTAGCCGATCACGTGCAGCCGGAGTCCTTCGAGGACGGGGTTCTCGTGCTCCGGGCCGAATCCACCTCCTGGGCGACCCAGGTTCGCCTCCTGATGGGAACTGTGCGTACCGCCATCGATCAGGCCATCGGAGCAGGGGTGGTCACCAAGGTCACCGTGAAGGGGCCGACTGCTCCCTCGTGGAAAGCTGGCCCCCGCTCTGTTCCCGGTCGTGGCCCCCGCGACACGTACGGCTGAGCGGGGCACCACGGGCCCCTGTCGCCCATAACAGGCTCAGTCAATACACCACCCCGTGAATGGGGGGGTAAATCCGCTTAGGTCATGCACAGGCCCGTGGCGCGAGGGGAATTACCTGAAAACCAGGTAGACTGACACCCTTCCCCGCAGTGCCCGAACCGCCCGTTTCCTCACGAGTTGCTCCTCGTGCGATGCGCCGGTCGGGCAGCCGTGCACGCAGGTCCCCGTGACCCGACCAAGGAGGCTCGCCCCAGTGTCGTATGACGCCAGCGCGATTACCGTTCTCGAAGGCCTCGACGCCGTTCGCAAGCGCCCGGGCATGTACATCGGCTCCACGGGCGAGCGCGGCCTGCACCACCTGGTCTACGAGGTGGTCGACAACTCGGTCGACGAGGCCATGGCCGGCTACGCGACCGACATCGTCGTGACCCTGCTCGCCGACGGCGGCGTGCGGGTGGTCGACAACGGCCGCGGTATCCCGGTCGACGAGCATCCGGTCGAGAAGAAGCCCGCGGTCGAGGTCGTGCTCACCGTCCTCCACGCCGGCGGAAAGTTCGGCGGCAGCGGCTACTCCGTATCCGGCGGTCTCCACGGCGTGGGTGTCTCCGTCGTGAACGCCCTCTCCACCCGCCTCGATGTCGAGGTGAAGCGTGACG
>JBEGLG010000136.1:0-2512 GCA_041183645.1 Actinomycetota bacterium
GGCGCGGGGACTCCACTGCCGATCTTCTCGAGGCACTCACTCCGCGTCAGCGCGCGGTCATGGCCCTCGCCGCCACCGGCCTCTCCGCACCCGATATCTCTCATCGGCTCGCCATCACCCAGGATTCCGTGCGCAAGGATCTCTCCAAGGCCTATCGCGTGCTCGTTCCCGGCGATGAGGGTGGTGACCTGCGCACGCGCGCGGTGCTGGCCTACCTGCGCATCATGCGTGACGAGGAATGGGATACCGCGCGATGATTCGCCGAATCGTGCGTGAGCTGGGTCCCTATGAGTTCCAGCCGATCCCCTTCGCTGCGATCTTGGCGATGTTCTTCCTCGTCTACAACCTGGGCGTCTATTCCGACAGGTACTTGACGGACTCCACCTTCAATCGCCAGGGCGTGATTCCCGGCGTGGTGGTCGCCGTGGCCTTCGGCTTGATCATGACGGGATTCCGCGCGATTCAGCGTCGGTACGGGCTCACGTGGTGGACCTATATTCTCCCGCTCGCGGCCATGGGCTTCATCGTGCCGACGCTCCGCGCGGTGCTCGACTTCCTTCCGCAGCTGCCGGACGGGAGCCAGGCCTACCCGGCCAGCGTCTTCAGGTCCTTCATCGTGCTGTGGTTCATCACGGCGATTCTCGGCAGCGTGGCATCGAGGATGGCGCGACAGACGCGAGAGACCGAGAAAGCCCTGGAGATCGCCCGCGAGCAGCAGATCCAGATCATCACTGCTGACGAGGAGGCGCGCCGCCAGGTGGCCATCGTGCTGCACGACCGCGTGCAGGCCGGCCTCATTACGAGTTGCCTGGAACTGCAGGCGCTCGCAGGTGAGCTCGATACGGAAGGTGCCAAGCGCCTCGATCCGATGATCCGCCGTCTCGAGGAACTGCGAACCCTCGACGTGCGCGGCGCAGCGCGGGTACTGAGCCCGAATCTCGAGGAGATCGATCTTCAGACAGCCCTGGAGGAACTCGCGGTGCAGTTCGAGGTGGCTCTCGCCATCCATATCGATGTCGACGAGGCGATGGATCTCGATCGCATGATTCTCGGCAGCGGCCTTCCGCTCGCTGCGTACCGAATCGTGGAGCAGGGTTTGCTCAACGCGGTAGTCCACGCCGCGGCATCCCGCGTCGACGTGAAGATCACGCGCACTCCCGAAGGCTGCCGGGTCACCGTGGCCGATGACGGAGTGGGCATGTCGGCGAACGCGGGCCGAGGGCTGGGCACCACTCTCGTCACCACCTGGACCCGCGCCATGCACGGCACCTGGCACTGGGAGACCGGTCTTGACGGCCGCGGCACGACCCTGGTTGCCGAACTCCGGGCGACCGAGCTCACCGCCTAGGCTGAGGGAGCCCGCCCGCACAGGGGCGCAACCGTTCGAGCCAGGGGATACCTCAGATGTCGGATGCCACAGAAGGCGCGAGCACGCCGGCACCTGCGCCCGTCTGCTTTCGGCACCCTGATCGCGTCAGTTACGTGACGTGCACGCGATGCGCACGCCCCATCTGCCCGGACTGCATGATCAGCGCCTCGGTCGGATTCCAGTGCCCCGACTGCGTGCATGGTGCCGCTGCCTCGGCACCGCGCATCAAGACTCCTGTCGGTGCACCGGTCGCCGAGCGTCCGACGGTCACCTTCGTGCTCATCGGCATCAACGTCCTCGCCTTCCTGCTCATGCTGGTCTCGGGCATCGATCAGGCGGCGACTCAGTGGGGAATGTTCCCGCCGAGTATCGCCATCGACAATGAGTGGTGGCGCCTGATCACTAGCGCCTTCCTGCACGGTGGCTGGCTGCACATCGCGTTCAATATGTACGTGCTCTACGCGCTCGGCCCGTCTCTTGAGCGCATCCTCGGCCATTCGCGCTATCTCGTGCTCTACCTGATGGCGGCCCTCGGCGGTGCCGTGTGCTCGTACGCCTTCTCCGATGTCATGACGGTGTCAGTGGGCGCGAGCGGGGCGATCTTCGGCCTGATGGGCGCCCTCGTAGTCGCCGGACGAAAGCTTCGCTACGACATCACCCAGGTGCTGATCCTGCTGGCGGTGAACTTTGCCATTGGCTTCATGGCCCCGGGTGTCGACTGGCGAGCCCATGTGGGCGGCCTGGTGGTGGGTGCCGCAGTCGCGGCAATCTTCGTGCTGCCACCGGCCCGAATCCGGATTCCGGTTCAGGTGATCGGCATTGTCGCGGTGCTGGCGCTGCTGGTGATCATCACCCTGGTGCGCACCGCCCAGATCGTCGACCTGGTTACGCCGGCGGGCAGCCCTGGCCTCTCGGCCTGACTTACACGGGTGTTATTCATCCCCAACTGGGGAAAGACTGTGGATAACTACTGCCACTTGGTCGAGAGAATGAAGCCGACCACGATGAAGGCGAAGCCAATTCCCACGTTCACCAGAGCGCTGAGATCGCGCATGATCGGGATGCTCGAGCCGGCCAGGTAGAACAGCACGATGTAGATCAGGCCGACAAGGAAGCAGGCGACCATCGTCGGTGCCAGCCAGC
>JBEGLG010000137.1:0-4167 GCA_041183645.1 Actinomycetota bacterium
GATTTCCGCGTCGACGTCGTGGTCGGCAAGGGTCCGGGTGCCACGGCCATTCCACTCGACATCGCTCCCTTCACCTTGGTCGGCGCCACCACGCGTGCCGGCCTCCTGCCCAGCCCCTTGCGCGATCGATTCGGCTTCACGGCCCATCTCGATTTCTATGAGCCGACTGATCTCGTCGTGATCATCGAACGCTCGGCCGCCTTGCTCAGCATGTCGATCTCGCACGACGGGGCTGCGGAAATCGCCGGTCGCTGTCGGGGCACGCCTCGAATCGCCAATCGCCTCCTTCGACGCGTGCGCGACTGGGCCCAAGTGCACGGCACCGGCGAGATCGATCGTCAGACCGCCCAGGCAGCCCTGGATCTCTACGAGGTCGATCACCTCGGTCTCGATCGCATCGACCGTGCCGTGCTCGACCTCATCGTGCGTCGTTTTGGCGGCGGCCCGGTGGGACTCTCGACCCTGGCTGTCGCGGTGGGCGAGGAGCCCGAGACGATCGAGACCGTGGCGGAGCCCTTCCTGGTTCGACTGGGGCTCATCATGCGCACGCCGCGCGGGCGGGTAGCCACGCCGGCCGCCTGGGCTCACCTCGGCCTGCGTCCCGAGTCGCCCCAGGGCACACTCGATATCTAGTCCGAGGGGAGCCGATAGGCTGACCCGACTGTGCGCCCACCCGGGCCTATCGAGGAGTAGTTCATGGACAGCATCGGCAGTTTCCTGCCTCTCATCCTGATCGTTGCCGTCTTCTACCTGCTCGTGATCAGGCCCTCCCAGAACCGCAAGAAGAAGATGGCCGAGCTCATCTCCAATGTGGGCCCCGGCACCGACGTGATGACCAGTTCGGGCATCTTCGGCACCGTGATCTCCACAACCCCCGAGCAGATCGAGCTGTCCATCGCCCCGGGTGTCGTCATCCGCATCCTGCCTGCCGCCATCTCCCGGGTGATCACCCCCGTGGTCGACGCCCCGGCCGAGTAGAGGAACAACTGTGGCTCGTCCTGTTACGTCTGCACGTCCGCTCCGGCTTCTGCTGGCCCTGACGATTCTCATCGTGGGCCTGGCGGCCTGGTCCTTCTGGCCGGGAACCGATCACTCCGTCAAGCTCGGCCTTGACCTCAAGGGCGGCACCCAGATCACCCTCCAGCCGAAGCCTGTCGTCGCCGGGGCCACCATCACCGACGAGCAGCTTCAGCAGACTGTCTCGATCCTCAGGCAGCGCGTCGACGGTCTCGGTGTTGCCGAGTCGGAAGTCACCACGCAGGGGAGTGGCGATGGCGCCACGATCGTGGTCTCGGTGCCGGGGCTCTCGCAGGATCGACTCCTTGAACTCGTGCAGCGCACGGCCTTGCTCGACTTCCGTCCGGTGTGGGCAATCCTGAATCCGGCTCCGGCGTCAGCAACCGCCTCGCCCTCAGCTTCAGCTTCGGCATCCGCATCAGCTTCGCCTTCTCCCGCAGCCAGTGCGTCCTCCGCAACTCCTGCCGCGAGCCCGTCAGCCTCACCGAGTGGCAGTGCCACGGGAGCAACGGCAGGTGGCACCACGATCGTCCAGTCCACCGATAACTCCGCTGCGTACCAGAAGCAGGTCGACGAACTCGACTGCTCCAACCCGGAGGTCTTCAAGGGCGGCACCCCCGACGATCCCACCAAGTGGCTGGGCACTTGCGAGAAGACCGGTGCTGCCAAGTACAACCTTCAGCCCGCCTTCATCAAGGGAACCAACGTCACCAGCGCGAATGCCGTAATGCAGCAGAACGGCGTGGGCTGGGTCGTCTCGCTCCAGTTCGACTCCGAAGGTGCCTCGGCACTGGCGGACGCCTCGAAGACCCTTGCTGCACTTCCGGAGTGCGGTGTGGCCGGCGCCAACCCCTGTAATGCCTTCGCCATCGTGCTCGACGGAACTGTCGTCTCGGCTCCGAGATTCAACGAGCCGATTCTCGGTGGTCAGGCGCAGATCGAGGGCAACTTCACTGCGCAGGAAGCGAATGACCTCGCCTCGGTCCTCAAGTACGGCGCACTGCCCGTCACTCTCGAGCCGGTCGATGTCACGTCGATCTCGCCGACCGTCGGAAACGATCAGTTGCGTGCGGGAATCCTCGCCGGTCTGCTCGGCCTGGTCCTGGTCATGATCTACCTGCTCTTCTACTACCGCGCACTGGGCATCGCAGCCATTGCCTCGCTGGTCGTGGCGGGCGTGATCGTGTACCTGAGCCTCGTGGTGCTCGGCAAGGCCATCGGCCTGACGCTGACACTCGCGGGTGTGGCGGGAGCCATCGTTGCAATCGGCATCACCGCCGACAGCTTTATCGTCTATTTCGAGCGCATTCGCGACGAGATTCGCGAGGGCCGCTCACTGCGACAGGCGTGTGACAGTGGCTGGGTCCGTGCACGTCGCACCCTTCTCGCTGCCGACTTCGTGTCGATCCTCGCGGCCGTGGTGCTCTACGTGCTCTCGGTCGGAAGCGTGCGCGGCTTCGCCTTCGTGCTCGGCCTGACCACCGTTATCGACATCATCGTCGCCTTCTGGTTCACGCATCCGCTCGTCGTCCTGATGGGACGCACGGCATGGATGCAGAAGGGCTCGCGCTGGACCGGCCTGAGCACCAGCAAGCTGTCAGCTCCCGATTCATCCATGCCACCGTCCGTCGCCGGGGCAAGACGTCGTGAGGCGAAGGAAGGTGGCCAGTCATGAGCAATCTCGGACAGCGGCTGTACAGCGGTGAAGCCTCGATTGACTTCGTCGGGCATCGCCGACGTTGGTACATCATCTCGGCCGTCATCTTGATCGTTGCCGTCGGAGCCCTGCTTTTCCGCGGACTAAACCTGGGAATCGAGTTCCGCGGTGGTGCCGACTTCTCCCTTCCGCATGCGGCGTGCAGTGTCGAAGAGGCCCGGACCGTTGCGGAGGCCGGTAGCGGCGCTCAGGCAATCGTCACCAAGACGGCATCGGGCACGATCCGCGTGCAGACCGAGACCCTGACCCCCGAGGAGAGCGTCGTTCTCGGAGCCGAGCTGGCGAAGGCCTGCAAGATCAACGCATCCGACGTGAAGACCCAGGTGGTTGGCCCCACGTGGGGTGCCGAGATCTCCAAGAAGGCCCTTCAGGGCCTGATCGTCTTCATCCTGCTCGTGATGGTCTTCCTGAGCATCTACTTCGAGTGGCGCATGGCCATCGCAGCGCTCCTGGCACTGCTGCATGACCTGGTCATCACGGTCGGCATCTATGCCCTTACAGGTCTCGAGGTGACGCCCGCGACGGTCATCGGCTTCCTGACGATTCTCGGGTACTCGCTCTATGACACTGTCGTGGTGTTCGACAAGGTCAAGGAGAACACTCGCGGGATCACCGGGCAGGCGATGCAGACCTACAGCGATGCAGCCAACCTGGCCGTGAATCAGACCCTGATGCGAAGCATCAACACGTCGATCGTGGCATTGCTCCCGGTTATGGCCATCATCATTGTGGGCGCGGGCTTCCTCGGCGCGGGCACCTTGCTGGACCTCGCCGTTGCCCTGGCGATCGGCATGGCGGTCGGTGCTTACTCCTCGATCTTCATCGCGACTCCATTCCTGGTCTCCCTCAAGGAGGCGCAGCCGGAGATGAAGGCCCTGCGCACGCGCGTGCTCGCGCGGCGCAATCAGTCGGCCAAGACCATCGGTACGCAGACCGCCGACGATTCCGACTCATCAGCGAGCGGACAGAGCCGACGAAAGCCCCGTTCACGTCGCTAGACGTGCGCATGCACACGTGATCGCAGTGCTGGCCGTAGAATTGAGCAGCGCATAAGGAGACCACGTGGCGGATGAGGGAGTGCAGGCAGGCACCGCTGCCATGCCCTCGTCGGCCTCGGAGCAGGGGGGATTCCGGTCTCGGCTTTCCCGATTCGTGACCCCACGGGCCTCGCATCCCGAGCTCGAGCCGCTCTTTCGGACGCTGCGGCAGTTCCACCCCAAGAGCGACACCCGGGTACTCGAGCGGGCCTATGACATGGCCGCGTATCTGCACCGAGATCAGACTCGCCGCTCGGGAGAGCCGTACATCACTCATCCCTTGGCAGTGGCGACGATCCTGGCGGATCTCGGCATGACGACGCCCACGCTTGCCGCTGCGCTTCTCCATGACACCGTCGAGGACACCGGCTACTCGCTCGATGCCCTGCGCGAGGA
>JBEGLG010000138.1:0-5478 GCA_041183645.1 Actinomycetota bacterium
TTGCCACATGGCTCGCGGCGCACTCCTGGACTCCGAATCGGTTCGGCCGATGGGCGCAGGCTGTCGAGATCACCCAGGAGTACGGCCTCGACCCCTCCGCACTCAGCGCCACCGCGCTGCAGGAAGGCGCCGAGGGCGCCGGCGACGATGCCTTCGTCAAGGGCGGCTACGAATCGATTCCGCATTACCTTCTCGATGGCATCGACGTGCGACTCGGCACCGCCGTCAGGCGCGTCGAGCCCGGTGGCTCGCGAGTGAGCGTGCGCACCGCGGCTGAGACCTTGACCGCAGATGCCGTGATCGTCGCGGTGCCACTTCCCCTCGTGCAAGCCGGTGTACCGGGCATCGCAGGAATGCCGCGGAAGAGTGCGCGCGCGCTCGCGAGTCTTTCCACCGGAAATCTAGAGAAGGTGATCCTGCGCTACGACGAGCAGTGGTGGGGTGACTCACAGGTACTCGGCATCGTCGGTGGTGGCGCCGCGGGAGCACCCGACGGTTCGCCTGCAGCCCTGCGCTGGACCGAGTTCTACTCACTCACACCGCTCGTCGGCTTCCCGGCACTCGTCGGTTTCTCCGGCGGCCTCGCTGCCCGCACCCGACCCGCCTCTGATGCCGCCTGTGCCGCCGAGGCGCAGGCACAGCTCGCCGCAGCGTTCCGGAACTGAGCGCAGTGATGAGATCGCGGACTATGGGCTCGCGCGTCCTCCGTGCCGTAGGAGTGGTGGCCCTGATCGCCACGGCCATCACCGTGGTGATTCCCTCCGGCATTGCGCAGGGCGCGCAATCGCCGAGCGTGCGGCTGGATGTGCACGAGGTCGACGCGGCCGGCACCACCTTCGCCTGGTCGGAAGTGGGCTCGGGACCACCATTGCTGCTGCTCAACGGCACCGCATCGCCGATGAACGAATGGGATCCGGCCTTCCTCGCCGGGCTCGCCCGCAGCAATCGAGTCATCGTCTTCGACTATCCCGGGCTGGGCGACTCCGGAGCCACGCCGAGCACGTGGAACTTCTCGAAGGCCGCCGACTGGATTGCCGAGTTTGCCGAAGCGGTGGCGCCGGGCACACCGGTGAACGTGCTCGGCTGGTCGATGGGCGGCTTCATCGCGCAGCAGCTGGCGATTCGACACCCTGACTGCGTCCACGATCTCGTGCTGGCCGCGACGAATCCCGGCGGATCCAGGACGGCGCTCGGCCCCACCTGGGTGCAGGAGATCGACAGCTCGTCGTCCTCGGACTGGGATTACCTGCGTACCAACTACCCGCCTGAGGGCATTGCCGCGGGTCGACGCTTTCTCGCACGCCTGGACTCGAGCATCGAGAGCGGTGACTACTCGCCTACTGACACTCCCGAGCGCACCCTCAACGCCATGGTCGCCGCTGAGGACCCCTGGCTGCGCAGCAATGCCAACCTGCGCGCGCTCGCGTCGATCACCCCCCCCACTATCGTCATCGACGGTGCGCGCGATGTCATCACGCCGCCGAGTAACAGCGCGACCATCGCTGCCCGCATTCACGGCTCACGCCTTCGACTGTTTCCCGGATCTGGTCATTCCTTCCTCTTCCAGATGCCGGCAACGGTGTCGTCGTCCGTGAATGACTTTCTCGCCGCGCACCCGTGACTCGCATGCGAGGCCCCCACTTTCGCTCACTCGCGCCGCGTTCCGTCTCGCATGCGGAACAACTCCGCCGCACGTCATCTCCAGCCGGTCGCAGCCGTACTACCTGTTACGCGTTCGCTGTGCGAGGAGAGTCGATCCTGCGCGCCGCCACGATGAGCAGGATCCAGCCTGTGACCGCGGCGAGGAAGCCGAGAAGACCGTCGGTGCGCAGTGCCCCCGCAAGGCTCTCGAGCTCGAGCGGGCTCACTTGCTGATTCCCGGCATCCACCGGCACGCTCGAGAGGATCACGGTGCCCAGCACTGCCATGCCGAGAGCGGTGCCGATCGTGCTCGCCGCGGTACGGAGCGACGACACTGCACCGGTGCTGTCGGCGGGGGCTCGCCCCATGACGTCGATGTTCAGGACAGTCAGGGCGGCCATCCCTGCGCAGCTAAAGAGCGTCGCAACGATCACTAGGTACCAGACGGGGGTGCCCAGCTGCATGGCGAGGAGCGGGAGCATCGTGACTCCGGTGACGAGCATCAGCACGCGACCGGAACGAGTGACGCCCCACCAGCCGATCGCCCTCTTGGCCACGAGCTTCGCGCCGATGACCGCGCCCACCTGCGCAGGGGCGACGACAATCGAGGCCTGAAGCGCCGTCATGTCATAGAAATACTCGAGGAAGATGCAGATGTACGTGAGCATCTGCATGAGCGAGAGAATGACGACGCCCAACATCAAAGTGCGCATGATCACGCCGCGAATGGGTGCAAGCGAGAAGCTCGGATGCGCCAATCTGCGCATGACGAGCCAGCAGGCGAGGGCTGCCGCCGCACCGATGCAGGCACCGATCGCAATACGCCAGGGCTCGACTTCGACATTGTCGATTTCCGAGAGTGACAGTGAGCCCGCTGCCAAGGCCACGCCGGCGAGAATCGGGGTCACCCATTCACCGGTCGCCAGTGTCGCCGACCCGGGCTCGAGAAAGAGCACGGCAATGAGGGCAATGAGCAGGCCCGCCACCGCCCAGCAGATCGGGATCCATCGCCAGCCCACATCGCCGAGCAGCGCCGAGGTGACAATGGGGAGCACGAGGAAGGCCAAGGGGAAGACCATTCCGTACGTGGTGAAAGCCGACACATGCGCGCGTCCTTCGCTCGCCGTGCGTTGCAGCAGGCTCACTGCGACAACCTGGATCACGATCGCGCCGGCACCGCACAGGGCAAGACCCAGCATCACCGTGAACTGCCCCCCGGCACAGGCAAGAACCGCCGAGCCCAGGGTGAAGACAAGCGACGCCACGAGCATGGTTCGCCGTTGCCCGAGACGATCACCGGCTCGACCGGCCACGAAGACCACCGGGAAGGCGGCGAGCGCCGGGATCACGAGGATGTCCTCGACCACGTTGTCTGAGAGTCCGAGACTCTCTGCCATCGGCGACACCAGGAACGTCAGGCCCGTCGCCACCAGAAGGGTAAGACCCACCATCACGCTCAAGGCCAGCGTGATGCGGCGCTGCTCAGCGGTCATCGCGGTCACTCACCTCGCCCGGCGGACACCTCGGCTGAAGCTCGAGGAGTGAGCGAAGCGCAGACGTAGAACACGCCATAGGACTCATCCGCGAAGTGGATCTCCGTCGAGAAATCCCCTTCGCCCCATGCGCCGATGAGAACCTGCAGCGGAAGCCTGCCGTCGCTCATCTGCTCCGCGAAGTCAGCTGACGACCATTCGCGGATTGCCGCGACATCTGCAGTGCGGATCGACGTCACGAAGTCGAGATTGAACTCCGTCGAGCGGGGGTGGAAGGACCCGGGGGCCTTCGGCGTCGAGCAGGCACTCGCATTCCCCAGTAGCACGAGCCCTAGGCGCTGCGGCGATCCGGCGAGCTGACGACCGAGGGCAAGCGCCTCGGAGACGGGAGCATCGCGGTCAATCTGGCGCAGATCAATGCTCCCCCGCCACCCTGCATCGCGCAGCACTGCTGCGCCGACGGCCAGCGGTATCGGCAGGAGGTCGGCGGCCGAGCCCGGCGCAGGCTCCTCCCCGCGCAGACCGCCCAGCCGATGCAATCCCCAGGCAGAGGTCTCGTCGAACTCACGGGTGAGGGGGCCCTCGGCGATCACGATGATCACATCGGGCCCGGCGCTGATCAGATCCTGGAGGACACGGTGCGCCGCCGCACGAGGAACTGCGGCAGGAAGGAGGGTTCCGCTCAGGCCGGGGATGAGCACGGGTGCAGCGGGAATGAGCGCTGCCGCGATCATGCTCATGCGAGACCTCTCGTGGTGCTCGCCGGCGACCTTGTTCCCGCAATGCTCGCGACCATGTCGAGAACCTCGCGAGTCTCGGCTACGGCATGCACCCTGAAGATTCGCGCACCCTCGAATGCCGTGATCGCCACTGAGGTCAGACTCCCGAGGAGTCGCTGATCGACGGGACGATCGAGGGATTCACCGATGAAGTCCTTGTTCGAGGTCGACACGAGGACGGGCCAACCGGTGTCGACCAACTCCTTCGTGCGTCGAGTGGCCTCCAGCGAATGCCAGGTGTTCTTGCCGAAGTCATGACCCGGGTCTATCACGATGCTCTCGCGCGGCACTCCCGCGGCGAGGGCGCATTCGGCGAGCGATGTGGTGCGAGTGATGATGTCGAGCATGAGGTCGTCGTAGGCGACCCGATGCGGGCGCGTGCGCGGAGTGGCACCCCCCGTGTGCGTGCAGATGATTCCCGCCGAGAATTCGGCTGCCACCTCGGCGAGCAGGGGATCCACCCCGCCCCAGGCATCATTCATGAGATCGGCGCCGGCCTCACAGGCTGCACGTCCGACTTCGTGACGCCAGGTATCGACGCTGATCACGATCTCGGGATAGGCATCGCGCACTGCCGCGACGAAGGGCACGACGCGTCGGGCCTCCTCCTCCGGCGAGACATACTCACCGGGCCCCGCCTTCACTCCCCCGATGTCGATGATGTCGGCACCCTCGGCTACGACCTGGTGCACGCGCTCCATGGCCGCGTCATCTGCCCACGATGCCCCCTTGTCGAAGAAGGAGTCGGGCGTGCGGTTGACGATGGCCATCACCAGGAGATCAGTGTCGGAGAAACTTCCACGGCCAAGGCGCAGGGTCATCGCAGTTCCTCGACTCTCGAATGATCACTGGCATTCGCGGTCATCGTCAGATACGACGGGCGAACCTGACTGTGAATCACACGCGTGACCCACTCATCCGAGGCGCCGTCAGGCGCGCGCAGCAGATGCGAGATCTGCGAATCGCGTGACTCTTCTTCGCCGAACTTGCGAGCGACCGCGGCACTAATAACTTCGGCGGCGAGCGCCCCGAGACTGGTGAGATCCTGGTGCACGTGGCCTCTCCGGCCGAGATCCACCTGCGCTATCGACTGGAGCCCGAGACGCTCGTAGGTATCGAGGAGCGCGGCAAGTTCGATGCCGTATCCCGAGGGGAACTCCAAGGTCTCGAGGAGGGATCGTCGCGCAGCCCATTCGCCGGCAAGCGGCTGAACTACGCCCGCAAGGTCGGGCCACCACATATTGATGATCGGACGCGCAGTCAGCTCGGTGACTCGGCCTCCCTGCGAGGTGCCGCGGGCCGAGCCGGCGAGATCGCGATCGTAGAAGGCCTTGACGAGGCTGATGTCATCGTGAAGCAGGAGTGGCATCAGGAGCCCGGTGACATAGTCGGGCGTGAAGGTCGTGAGATCAGCATCGATGAACACCACGATGTCGCCGGTGGCGACGAAAAGCGACTTCCACATCGCCTCGCCCTTGCCCGGTCTCCAGCCGAATTCGGGACGAATCCCTGAGGCCGAGTGAACCTCGGCGCCCGCTGCCTGCGCGACGCGGGCAGTGTCGTCG
>JBEGLG010000139.1:0-6230 GCA_041183645.1 Actinomycetota bacterium
GCGGGCATGAGCCCTGATTCCGCGGCTCGCGCGTATCACGTGCTCATCGAGTACACCGTGGGCTCCGCGGCACTCGACGCCCCCCTGTCGCGCAATGCCAAGGAGCGCAAGGCGACATACGACACGTGGAAGCGTGACTATCGAGCGTTGCCGGCCGAGGAGTATCCCGCCATTCATGAGCTCGTGGGTCACTTGTACCCGAGCAGTGAGGATGTCTTCGCCACCGGGCTCAATGCGCTGATCGCGCAGTTGATTCCCTAGTACACGCGGCTGTACTCGCCCTGCTCCCAGTCGGTGACCGCCGCCTGCCAGCGCTTCCACTCATCGCGCTTGAGTCCGACATAGACCTCGACAAGATCTTTCTCGAGATACGACTGCAGCTTCGTGTCGGCCTCGAGTGCATCGAGTGACTCGGCAAGTGAGTGCGGAGTGTGACGATCGGTGTTGGGTGCCTCGTCGGCGTCGCCGAGCTGCGGTTCCGGAAGGTCGAGCCTCTCGTCGACTCCGTGCATGCCGGCGGCGAAGAGTGCTGCACTGAGCAGATGCGGTGTCGCAGTGCCATCGGCCATGCGGTGCTCGACTCGAGTGGTCACGCCACGTTGCCCGGGAACTCGCACGGTAGCGATGCGATTGTCGAGACCCCAGTTGGCCCAGTAGCCGCTGAGCATTCCGGGGGTCAGGCGCTTGTACGAGTTCACGGTGGGAGCCGCGAAGGCCGCCAGTGCCTCGTGATGAGCAAGCAGGCCGGCAATGAAGTGCCGCGCAAGATCAGTGATGCCTAGTGGATCGTCGAGGCTCGCGAACATGTTCTCGCCGGCGGCATTGGCCAGGCTCATGTTGACGTGCATGCCATTGCCCACCGCGTCAGCGAAGGGGCGTGCCATGAACGTGGCATCGACACCGCGCTCGCGTGCCGCCAGGCGCACGAGCTCGCGGAAGAGAAGTGCGCAGTCTGCCGACTCCAGTGCGGGCTGGTAGTGCAGGGCCGCCTCGACCTGGCTTGGAGTGAACTCGGCGTTGACGCCCTCGACCTGCAGGCGTGCCATCTCGGCGAGCTCGACGACGGCCTCGAGGGTTCCGCTCGGATCGGCGCCCGCGCCGATGCCATAGACGCGGTGATCGGGAACGGGCATCTTCGCCAGCGGCTTGAGGCTCTCGAGCAGGAAGAACTCCATCTCGAAGCCGGTCATCGGGGTGAAGCCACGCTCGACCCACTGATCGCAGATGATGCGCAGCTGCCGACGTCCGTCGAGGGGAAGCTCCTCACCATTGGTGCGGTACAGGTTCGACAGGGCGATCTGCCGACCGCCGATCCACGGGCGAAGGGTGGCGGTGTCGATGCGCGCTTCCATGTCGGGGAAGCCGGCACTTGTCGAGTAGCTGGGAGTGTCGAGGAACTCGAGATCGAGCCCTTGCACCATGACCGTGATCGCATAGTGAGTCGGGTGATCGACGCGATGCGCGGGAACTGTCTTGCCATGGGTGAGCCCGAGCAGGTCGGGGAAGATCACGTCGATCTGGTCGGCCACGTCAGTTCGCCTCTCCGGCTGCGACGCCGACGAGGGTTCCTCGGTCGACTACCTGATGTTCATCGAGCCACACGCTGTGATTGCGCATGGGGAGGTCGAAGTGGCCGGCCGTGAAGCGATTCGCGTTCTCGTTCGCGCCGGTGCTGAATAGGAAATTGCCGGCGAAGGCTCGCGCCTCCGTGCCGTTGATGTCAGACCGGTCGTAGAGCTCGAGGAAATCCCATCGTGCGCCGGTGTTCATTCCGAATCCGACATGGCTAGTGGCGTAGGCATCCTCGTCGAAGGCCTCGAGGTACGAGCGCATGAGCTCAGCCTGATAGCCGCTGCCCTTGATCTCGACGACGTAGTCGTTCTCGATGCGCATCGTGATCGGCTCGGTGATGTAGTGCTTGAAGGTGAGATTGATGTCGCCGGGTGCGAGCACGACCGTGCCATTGACGGTGCCCTTGGCGGGGAACGCGAGTACGAGTCCGCCGGGCCAGTGCGCGATGGAGCCCGGGCCGGAGATGACACCGGTCGAGCCTGCGGTGAACGCACCGGCGAGCTCGACAGTGAGGTCGGTACCGAATTCGCTCGTTGCGCGCATGGTCTTCGAGCGCTTCATCAACTCATGGGCGGCAGTGACGCGCTCGGTCATCACCGGATCGTGGCGCATGCGCTCGTAGACCTCGGGGTGCTCGAGGCTCACCATGAGGATGCTGGTGCCTGACGACAGGATCGGGCCGAGCTCCTTAGCATGAAGCATGCCCTCGACCGTGCAGTCGACCACGAAGGGAACCGAGGACAACGCGCCGATCGCTCCCTGCAGACCATTGAGCGCGAGTGTGGTGCCGGTGGATCGGATCGCTACCGGGCCGGGATTTGCGGGCGTGCGCATGACGACCTCGAAGGGCTTCGCCCCGAGTGATTCGAGGGCCAGCAACGATGTCTCGACGAGATCGGGGCGGCTCGCCGACTCCGAGAGCACGATGCACTCCATGCCGGGAACGACGCCATTGACCGTGAACTGCGCGGCGAAGGACTCGATCCAGCGCCACTCGGCGACAGGCGGTCGGACGGTCATGTGGTCTCCCAGTGCTGAAGGATGGCGCGGTTCACGGCGTCGGGGGCCTCGAGGTTCAGCAGGTGCCCGGCGCCGGGAATCGTGACAAGTGTGGCATTGGGCATGAGATCCACGATGGCCTTCGAGTAGGAAGGCGGGGTTTCGTCGTCATCCTCGCCGATCAGCACGAGGGTCGGCGTCGCGATCTCAGGCAGGATCGTCCGCGAGTCATGGGAGGGCAGGATCGACAGGCTGGTGAGCATGCCGGCCATCGGGATGCGGGCCATGGCCTCGCAGGCCTCGGGCACCACGTGCTGGGCATTCGGCCCGGCCAAGGAGCTCAGGATGACCGGGGCTGCGGCCGCCACGGTGCCGAAGGTCTCCAGGCCCTTCAGTCGGTTGTTGCGCCACTCGACCGGGTCAGTGCCATCGAGGCCGAATGCCGGGCTGGTGCAGATCAGGGTGAGGGAGCGCACCAGCTCGGGGTGCGCGTGAGTCGTGTACTGGGCGATCATTCCGCCGAACGAGGTGCCGACGAGGTCGACGGGTGCATCGGGCGACACGCGCCGAATGAGCGCTGCAGCGCGGTCGGCATAACCGGCGAAGCGCTCGATCTCGACGGGGGCGGATTCGCCGTATCCCGGCGCATCCCAGGCGACTACCCGCTCGGCCTCGGCCAGCACGGGCAGATTCGGGCCCCAGGCGATGCGGGAGCCGCCCAGGCCATGCAGGAGCACGGCAACGCGAGGACCAGCGCCGGCCTCGCGCCAGGCGGTCGGTGACTCGTCGATATCGCGAACATTCATGGGCACCCACGAAAACTAGGGCCGCGTACCAATTTAGTCAACAGTGTTGACATTTGATTTTCGATGCCTATTCTCAGGCCTATGACTCCTGTGAATGCCGTTGCGGCTCATGAAGGTTCCTCTGTTGCCACCGGCTCGACCGGCGGCAAGTCCGGCCCCGTCGGCACTCCTGATGCCACCATGTCGCGTGACGAGATGGTCGCGGTCATCCGCGAGCTCGGTCCGGCCTTCGAGGCGCGTGCGGTGCAGACCGATCTCCACGCCGAGTTCCCGTGGGGCAACTTCAATGATCTTCGCGAGCGCGGATTCCTGGCCCTCTGCGTGCCGAAGGAGTACGGCGGCATGGGTGCGAGCTACGCCGATTACATGCGCGTCTCCGAGGAGATCGGTCGCCACTGCGGCTCGACCGGCCTGACCTTCAACATGCACAACGCCACCATGCTGTGGGCCGGTCAGGTGGCCGATCTGCTCGACATGAGCCCCGAGGAGCGCGAGACCCATGAGCGTCGTCGCGCCGAGATGTTCCGTGGAGTCGTCGAGAACGGCGAGATCCACTCGCAGCCGTTCAGCGAGGGCCTCAACCCCGGCGCACTGGCCGGCATCATGACCCGTGCAACTCCGGTCGAGGGCGGATACCTCGTGACCGGTCGCAAGATCTTCGCCTCGCTCTCGGGTGCCGCAGATCGCTACAACGTCACGTGCCAGGTCGAGGGCGAGGATTTCCTCCGACTTCTCTCGGTTCGCGCGAACGCCGAGGGCGTCGAGATCGTCGACGACTGGGATCCCCTGGGCATGCGAGGCACCGTCTCGCGCACTCTGCTGCTCAAGGATGTCTTCGTCGCGGCCGATGACGAGATCATGCCCGGCGGCATGTACGACCAGGCGGCCAAGCGCTATCCGTACCTCTTCATGTCGCTCGCACCGTCCTACCTCGGCCTGACTAAGGGGATCCTCGACTTCACCCGCAGCTACCTGCGCGGTGAAGTGGCCGGCGCCGCCAAGGGCACGGGTCGACGTGACAATCCCATCAAGCAGTACGGCTGGGCCGAGATGAATATCAAGTACGAGCAGTCACGGGCCATGCTCTTCAGCGTGGTCGATTCCGCCACCCTCGATCCGGTCGAGGAGCAGATGGTGACTGCCTGGGCAGCCGTGTACACGGTCATGGAGCATGCGAATGCCGTCGCTGCGCTTGCCGTGCGGGTGTGCGGAGGTCAGTCGATGCTCAAGCACATGCCCCTCGAGCGCATGTACCGCGATTCTCGTCTGGGTTCCACGATGCTCCCCTGGAGCGCCGAGGTTGCCCTTGAGCGCATCGGCAAGGCGGGGCTCTACGACGAGTAAGCCTGCCGAGGCAGCGGAATCGTTACCGCGCCACTTCCCGAAAGTGCTTGCGTACCGCTGTTCTTTGATCAAGTATTCGAGTGTCGTTCGGCTTCGTACGAGCACGATCACGTCCCTATGGAGGAGACATGTCGCAACGGGAACACCTCCCGCACTCAGATCAGACACTTGGAGCCGGTGATCCGGAGACCAAGTCGACCTCGCTGAAGAAGGGCACGCTGGGCCTCTTCGGCATCATCTTCTTCGTCGTTGCCGCTGCTGCACCGGTGGCCGGCATGACGGGAGCCTTCCCGGTTGCCGTAGGCATCGGCGATGGCGCAGGCGCCGCCGGCATGTATGTAGCCGTGGGAATCGTGCTCCTGCTGTTCTCCGTGGGCTACGCGACCATGTCGCACTACGTGACCAACACGGGCGCCTTCTTCGCCTACGTAGGCCGCGGCCTGGGCATTGTGCCCGGCGTCGGATCGGCATTCGTCTCGACGCTGGCCTACCTCACTGTTCAGTGGGGCGTGATCGGCTTCCTGTCCGGGCAGCTCGATATCTACCTGAACACCAAGTTCAGCTTCGACCTGCCCTGGTGGGTCTACGCGATCGTCCTGATCGTCGTCGTCTGGATTCTCTCGGCCATGTCGGTCGATATCGGTGCCAAGGTTCTCGGTGTCTTCCTGACCGTCGAGATCATCGCACTGCTCGTGCTGGCCTTCTCGATCCTGTTCCAGGGTGGTGCCGATGGCATTGACCTCGGCGCCTCGTTCAACCCCTCGAATATCTTCGCGGGCGGTCTCTCCGGTGGTGCGGGCATCGCCTTCGCCTTCGCCCTCGCATCGTTCATCGGCTTCGAGGCGACCGCGATCTACAGCGAGGAGTCGAAGGATCCCAAGCGCACCGTTCCGAAGGCGACCTACATGTCGGTCATCTTCATCACCGTGCTCTTCGGCATCGTGGGCCTGGCACTCATCAGCGGTCTCGGTGCCGAGGGTGTCTCCGACAAGGTCTTCGCCGTCACAACGGTGGGAGACGTTCCGCTGGCCGATCCGTCAGCCATGCTGTTCGGTCTCTCGACCACCTTCGTCGGTTCCTGGCTCACCGAGCTGTTCTCGATCATCGTGCTGACCTCGCTCTTCGCCGCGACCCTGGCCTTCCAGAACAGCGCCTCGCGCTACCTGTTCTCGATGGGCCGCGCCGGCGTGCTGTCGAAGAAGCTCGACAAGGTCAACAGCCGTCAGTCGCCGATGGTGGCCACCACGGTGGTGTCGGTCTTCGCGATCATCATCGTGATCCTGGCCATCATCTTCAACTGGGATCCGATCGTGCAGCTGTTCTTCTGGTTCGGTGCCGTGGCGGTTATCGCCATCGTGCTGACCGAGATCCTGGTGAGCATCTCCGTGATCGTGTACTTCCGTCGCACCAAGGAAGACACTCGCGTGTGGCACACCCTCATCGCCCCGATCCTGTCGATCATCGGCCTGGTCATCGGCGAGTACATGCTCATGAGCCGCTTCAACCTCT
>JBEGLG010000140.1:0-4240 GCA_041183645.1 Actinomycetota bacterium
TTCTTCAAGGAAAAGGCAGGAAATCGTGGTGTACGCGATCGTGCGCGCAGGCGGCCGTCAAGAGAAGGTTGCCGTGGGCGATGTTGTGGTCCTCGACCGTGTGTCGGGTGAGCCGGGCAACACGGTGTCCCTGCCGGTTCTCCTGCTTGTCGATGGTGCGAATGTCACCTCCGACTCGGCAGTACTGGCGAAGTCGGCCGTGACCGCGGAGATCGTCGATCACCACCGCGGCCCGAAGATCGACATCCTCAAGTACAAGAACAAGACCGGCTACCGCCGTCGCCAGGGCTACCGCTCTGAGCTGACCAAGGTCAAGATCACCACCATCACCCCCGGGAAGTGAAGTAATGGCACATAAGAAGGGTGCATCCAGCACCAGGAACGGTCGCGACTCCAACGCTCAGCGTCTCGGCGTCAAGCGCTTCGGTGGCCAGACCGTCAAC
Source organism: Actinomycetota bacterium (assembly GCA_041183645.1). Lineage (GTDB taxonomy): Bacteria > Actinomycetota > Actinomycetes > S36-B12 > S36-B12 > CAIKZY01. Next base: position 444 of record JBEGLG010000140.1, read on the forward strand.
GCCGGCGAGATCATCGTGCGCCAGCGCGGCACTCACTTCCACCCGGGCAACAACGTGGGCCGCGGCAAGGACGACACCCTGTTCGCCCTGTCGGCCGGCGTCGTCGAGTTCGGCGTCGCACGCGGTCGTCGCGTCGTCAACATCCTCGCGGGCTGATTCACCGCGACACAGTCATGACAGCGAGGCGGGCCCGTGGGGCCCGCCTTTCTGCTTTTCCCCGTAAGTTCTGAGCAGTACCTCTCAAGGGAGACACCAGTGACCAGCTTCGTCGACAACGTCGTCGTGCACGCGCACGCCGGCGACGGCGGGCATGGCTGTGCATCTGTCCTCCGCGAGAAGTTCAAGCCGCTGGGCGGCCCTGATGGCGGCAATGGCGGCCGCGGCGGCGATGTCGTGCTCGAGGTAGATCCGAACACCACGACCTTGCTCGATCTCCATCACCACCCGCACATGAAGGCCGGCAACGGCAAGCCCGGCGCCGGCAATCACCGCAGTGGTGCGGTCGCCGACGACGTCATCATTCCCGTGCCCTCGGGCACTGTCGTGACCACGCTCGACGGCGAGGTGCTCGCCGATCTCGTGGGTTCCGGCACTCGCTTCGTCATCGCGCGTGGCGGTCGCGGTGGTCTCGGCAACGCGGCCCTGTCATCGCCGAAGCACAAGGCTCCGGGCTTCGCCCTGCTGGGCGAGCCCGGCGAGCACCGCGATGTCATGCTCGAACTGAAGACCGTGGCCGATGTCGCGCTCGTCGGCTTCCCGAGCGCGGGCAAGTCGAGCCTGATCGCCGCACTGTCGGCCGCGCGACCCAAGATCGCCGATTACCCGTTCACCACGCTCGTGCCGAATCTCGGCGTCGTGACCGCGGGCGAGGTGGTCTACACCGTGGCCGATGTTCCCGGCCTGATCCCCGGCGCGAGTCAGGGGAAGGGCCTGGGGCTCGAGTTCCTCCGCCATGTCGAGCGCTGCTCTGTTCTCGTGCACGTGCTCGACTGCTCGACCATGGAACCCGGCCGCGATCCGATTGATGATCTCGACGTCATCGAGGCCGAGCTGGCTGAGTACGGCGGCCTGCAGGATCGCCCGCGCATCGTTGCGCTGAACAAGATCGACGTCCCCGATGCACGGGTGCTGGCCGATCTGGTGCGGCCTGTCCTCGAGGAGCGCGGCTACCCGGTCTTCGAGATCTCCGCCGCGACCCATGAGGGCCTGCGCCCCCTGTCGTTCGCGATGGCCGAGCGGGTCCTCAAGGCGCGCAAGGAGGCCATTGCGCAGGAGGCGCCTCGGGTGATCATCACGCCCAAGGCCGTCAACGACTCGGGCTTCCGCATCATTGCCGAGGACGACGGCTACCGCATTCGCGGTGAGCGTCCGGAGCGCTGGGTGCGGCAGACCGATTTCAGCAACGACGAAGCCGTGGGCTACCTCGCCGATCGTCTGGCACGCCTCGGTGTCGAGGATGCCTTGTGGAAGGCCGGGGCCAAGGCGGGCAGTACGGTGATGATCGGTGACGATGACAATGCCGTCGTTTTCGACTGGCAGCCCACCATCATCGCCGGCGCAGGCGCCGATGAGGTCAGCCCGCGCGGAACTGACGTACGACTCGACGCTCGGATTGACGGAGACTGAACGTGACTGACATTCGGAACACGATTGCCTCGGCATCGCGTGTCGTCGTCAAGATCGGTTCCTCCTCGCTCACTCAGCCCGATGGCGGTCTCGATGCCCGTCGAATCGAGGCACTTGTCGACCAGCTTGCCGCGCGCATCGCCCAGGGGCATCAGATCGTGCTGGTCTCCAGCGGTGCGATCGCCACGGGCTTCCCGGCCCTGGGGCTCACCTCGCGTCCGAAGGATCTCGCGACTCAGCAGGCGTCGGCGAGTGTCGGTCAGGGTCTGCTCATCGCTGCGTACACGCAGGCTTTCGCCACACATGGCCTCACGGTCGGCCAGATCCTGCTCACCGCCGAGGATGTCACTCGCCGTGCGCACTACAAGAATGCGCAGCAGACCTTCACTCGACTTCTCGAGCTCGGTGCCGTGCCCATCGTCAACGAGAACGACACCGTCGCGACCGATGAGATCCGCCTCGGCGACAACGATCGGCTAGCGGCTCTCGTGGCGCACGTAGTACAGGCCGACGCGCTGATCCTGCTCTCCGATGTCGACGGTCTCTACGACGGCCCGCCGAGTCAGTCCGGTGCGCAGATGATCTCCGAGGTGCGCACCGCTGACGACCTCTCGGGCATCGCCCTCGGGGGGGCCGGCAGCGCAGGCGTGGGCAGCGGAGGCATGGCGACCAAGGTCGAGGCTGCTCGCATCGCCACCGGCGCAGGTATCGCCGTGCTGCTCACCTCCGCCTCGAACTCAGGCGCGGCCCTGGCCGATGCCTCGGTTGGCACGGTCTTCCACCCGACCGCCGAGCGAGTCTCGACCCGACTCCTCTGGCTTGCCCATGCCACGTCCCCGGCCGGTCAGCTCGTGCTCGACGAAGGGGCGGTCGATGCCGTGCTGAATCGCGGCACCTCCTTGCTTCCTGCGGGCGTGACCGCGGTGCGCGGCGATTTCTCCTCCGGCGATCCGGTCGATCTCCTTGACCAAAAGGGTCACGTAATCGCCCGCGGTCTGGTGAACTTCGACTCGGATGAACTGCCCGGGCTGCTGGGGCGCTCCACCCGTGATCTGGCACGTGAGCTAGGCCCGCAGTACGAGAGGGAGATCGTCCACCGCGACGACCTCGTCATCCTCTCCTGACACGGAAAGGGGGAGTCGTGAATCTTCATGTGCTGCCCCTGCCCGAGCCGCCCGCCCCCACCATGTGGCATGTGACCTTGACCGTCGCTGGTGATCCGGTCTCCTCTGATTCCATCAAGGCCGCCCTCGAGCGTCTCAGCGAGCAGCATCCGTTCCTGCTCGCCGGCCGCTTCGCCAGCGACCGCGCCGAGGTGCGTTATTGGGAGGAGGCCGACGATGCCGAGGCAGCAGTCAGCCTGGCGCTTCACCTGTGGAATGAGCATGTCGACTCCGCCGGCCTGCCGTCCTGGGAGGTTGTCGGAGTCGAGGTCGTCGACCGCGAGACCTTCCATCGCCGTGGCCAGTGGGTGGCCGAGCGCCCTGGGCTGATGGCCGCGGGGCGAGTGGTTCCCTTCTAGTCGTCTAGCCTTGGGCCATGACCGACGAGCGCACCACCAGTGAGCGTGAAGCAGTGCACGAGACAGCTCGCCGCGGCCGGGCCGCCGCAGCCGATCTCCGTCAGCTGACCCGCAATCAGAAGGACTCCGCACTTCACGCGCTGGCCGATGCGCTCGTGGCACGCACTCCGGAGATCGTGACCGCGAATGCGAGTGACGTCGAGCGCGCCCGCGGCAACGGCACCTCCGAGGCCATCATCGATCGACTCACGCTGACGCCTCCGCGTATCGCCGACATCGCGCAAGCCCTGCGCGATGTGGCCGCACTGCCCGATCCGGTCGGCGAGGTCATTCGCGGCTACACGCTGCCCAACGGCCTGCAGATCCGACAGATCCGCGTACCCATGGGCGTCGTCGGCATGATCTACGAGGCACGCCCCAATGTCACCGTCGATGCAGCGGGCCTGTGCCTGAAGAGCGGCAATGCCGCACTGCTGCGCGGATCCTCCTCGGCCGCAGCGAGCAATGCGATCCTCGTCGAGGTCATGCGCGATGCTCTGGTGGGCGCGGGGCTCCCGGCCGATGCGATTCAGATGGTGCCGGGCGAGACCCATGACTCCGTGACCCACCTGATGACCGCTCGTGGCCTGGTCGACGTTCTCATCCCGCG
>JBEGLG010000141.1:0-5686 GCA_041183645.1 Actinomycetota bacterium
GGCGTGCGCGTCGCGGCGCGAGGCTCGGGTGCCGGCAGTCTCGTCAATCACCTGCTCGGCATCTCCGGTGTCGATCCGATTCGCCACGGGCTGCTGATGGAGCGCTTCCTGTCACCGCTGCGCCGCGAGCTGCCCGATATCGATATCGATGTCGAGTCCGCACGACGCGAGGAGATCTACGACTGGATCCTCGAGCGCTTCGGCGAGGAGCGCTGCGCGTGCGTATCGATGATGGAGACCTATCGCGTGCGTCACGCGATCCGTGATGTCGGCGCGGCACTGGGCATGCCGCCCGGCGAAGTCGGTGCCTTCGCGAAGTCGTTCCCGCATATCCGTGCCAGCAAGGCGCGTGCTGCTCTTGCTGATCTGCCCGAGCTGCGCACCTCGGGCTTCGGTCGCATGGCCGCGCGCGGCGAGCTCGATGACTTCCTCTCGCTGGTCGAGGGTCTCGACGGCCTGCCGCGGCACGTGGCCCTGCATCCATGCGGCGTGCTGCTCTCCGATGCCACGCTTCTCGATCGCACTCCGGTCGAGCGCAGCGCCGCCGGCTTCCCGATGAGCCAGTTCGACAAGGATGACGTCGAGCGTCTCGGCCTGCTCAAGCTCGATGTTCTCGGCGTGCGCATGCAGTCGGCGATGGCGCATGCGATCTCCGAGACTGAGCGAGTCACCGGCGAGATGATCAAGCTCGACTCCGATGGTCTCGACGATCCGGCGACCTTCGAACTCATTCGCACCACGCGCACCCTTGGCTGCTTCCAGATCGAGTCGCCGGGGCAGCGTGAGCTCATCGGCAAGTTCGCGCCCGAGACCTTCGGCGATCTCATCACTGACATCTCGCTCTTCCGCCCGGGACCGGTGAAGTCCGACATGATCACCCCCTTCCTGCGCGCGCGGCAGGGCTGGTGCGAGCCGCAGTACCTGCACGACGATCTCCGCCCGGCGCTCGAGGAGACCTACGGAGTCGTGGTGTTCCACGAGCAGGTGCTGCGCATCCTCGCGGTGTTCACTGGCTGCTCGCTGGCCGAGGCCGATGAGATCCGTCGTTCGATGGGTTCCATCGAGGGTCTCGACGACGTGCGCGCGTGGTTCTATCCCGCGGCATTGCGTCGCGGCTATCGGCTCACCGTTGTCGAGCAGGTGTGGGAGGTCCTGCGTGCCTTCGCCTCCTTCGGGTTCTGCAAGGCGCACGCGGCAGCATTCGCGCTGCCCACCTACCAGTCGGCCTGGCTGAAGACCCACTACCCGGCCGCGTTCTACGCGGGCCTGCTCACCCACGACCCGGGCATGTATCCGAAGCGGCTGATCCTCGACGATGCGCGTCATTTCGGCGTCGTGATCCACGGTCTCGATGTCAATGACTCCGACGATGTCTACCGACTCGTGGTCGACCACGAAGGCAGGCAGGGCATTCGCCTTCCGCTCAGCGACGTGAAAGGCATCAGCGACGATGAGGTCGCGCGCCTGATCGACGGTCGCCCGTACTCCTCGCTCGCTGACCTCTGGCATCGTGCGCGCATCTCGCGACCGGTGGCCGAGAACCTCGTCGTGGCCGGTGCCTTCGACTCGCTGTATCGATTCGGCGGCACGCAGCGCCGCGGTGCTCTCACCCGGCGTGATCTGCTGCTGCAGGTGGCCGATCTCGAGCGCATGGGTGCGGGCGTCAGCACCTCGCAGCTGACCTTCGATCTCGCTGACGACCCTGCCGATCTCGCGCCCTCCGGGCTGCCGGAGATGAGTGCCGCTGATCGCGTGCGCGCCGAGATCGATGTTCTCGGCATGGATGTCAGTCATCACGTGATGGAGTTCTACGGCGACCTGCTGCAGTCGATCGGCGCGACTCATGCCGATGCATTGCTGAACTGCCGTTCGCAGCAGCAGGTGCTGATCGCCGGCGTGAAGGTCGCGGTGCAGACCCCTCCGGTGCGCAGTGGTCGTCGCGTCATCTTCGTGACCCTCGACGACTCCACCGGCCCGATCGATGCCACCTTCTTCGACGATGCGCAGGGTGATTTCGCCGGTACGGTCTTCGGCTCCTGGGTGATGCTGATCCGCGGGCTGGTGCGGCGCACCGGCCCGCGTGGGGTCTCGGTGCGGGCCACCGGCTGCTGGGAACTCGGGCAGGTGCGCGAGGTCTGGCGGGCCGGCGGGGCATCGGCGGTGTGGCAGATGATCGACAGCGATCAGCCCGAGGCCGAAACCTCACGCCGCCGAGTGCTCGTGCATTCCAGCGGCTATCGGCAGTCGCCGTATGCCGACGTGCGGCCGGCGGGCGGCGACGTGCGCAAGCCGTCGTCGGCTCTCTGGCATCGCAGCCCGGGTGCGAGTGAATGACGAATTACCGATGACGAGCGCAGGATGATGGGCACATGAGCCGTAACCAGGTGCGCCGCCAGCAGGGCGCCCTCGGGCTGGGCACCGACGACACCGGCTGCACGATCCTGCATGTCGACATGGATGCCTTCTACGCGTCCGTGTCGCTGCGCACGCGTCCCGAGCTGCATGGCCTGCCCGTGGTGGTCGGGGGCAGCGCAGGCAGGGGAGTCGTACTGTCGGCGACCTACGAAGCGCGAGCACTGGGCGTTCACTCCGCGATGCCGGTCTCGCGTGCGCGCAGGCTCGCCCCGAATGCGATCTTCATCGAGCCCGATCACGGCTTGTATGCGGAGGTGAGCCGTGGCGTGATGGCGATCTTCGCGTCGATCACTCCGCTGGTCGAGCCGCTGAGTCTCGATGAGGCATTCCTCGACGTCTCGGGTGCCGTGCGCAGGCTCGGGTCGCCGACCTCGATCGCCGAGCTGATCCGATCGCGCGTGGCCGATGAGCAGGGCATCACCTGTTCGGTCGGTGTCGCGAGTAGCAAGTTCGTGGCCAAGCTCGGCTCCACGCGCTGCAAGCCCGATGGCCTGCTGGTGATCCCGCAGCACGAGGTCATTGCCTTCCTTCATCCGCTGCCGGTCGGTGCGCTGTGGGGTGTCGGCGAGAAGACCGAGGAGCAACTGGTGCGCCTCGGCCTGCGCACGGTCGGCGATATCGCGAATACGCCGGTGGCCACCTTGCAGCGCGCGGTGGGCGAGGCGACCGGTGCGCATCTGCATGAGCTGTCGTGGGGGCGCGATGATCGCTCGGTGCTCCCGCACGAGCCGGAGAAGAGCATCAGCAATGAGGAGACCTTCGGCAGCGATATCGACGATCCCGAGGTGATCCACGCGCACCTGCGCGCACTTGCCGATCAGGTGGGCGGTCGCCTGCGCCGAGCCGGCTATGTCGCGCGCACCATCGCCATCAAGGTGCGCTTCTCCGACTTCACCACGATCACCCGCTCGCGCACCCTGACCAGCCCGACCGATGTCGGCAAGGAGCTCTACGACACCTCGCGCATGCTCTACGAGGCGCTGGGCCTGCAGCGGGCACGAATCCGCCTGGTCGGGGTCAAGGCCGAGGGCCTGATTCCCGCTGATGAGGCCAGTCGTCAGCTGGCCCTGGGCGAGCCCGAACTCGGCCATCGCGAGGCCGAGCTGGCCGTCGACTCCCTCCGGGCTCGCTTTGGCTCGCAGGCCGTGCGCCCCGCTCGCCTCGTGGAGTACGAGGCCGACGAGGAGGATTAGACCGCCGCGAGGGGGTGCTGGGGTTTCCAATGTCAGGAACCCCGCCTATATTTATGGCGACGGCAGTTCACGCCGCCCACTGCGCCGGAAGAAGGAGGTCACGATGCCGCTCTCCGAGCACGAGCAGCGCCTCCTCGAGCAGATGGAGCGTGCCCTCTACGCCGAGGATCCCACCTTCGCCAACAACCTGCGCACCACCTCCGCCGGTCGTGGCTCGCGAGGCAAGGCAGCCTTCGGCGTGCTCGCGGTCATCGCCGGCATGGGCCTGGTGATCGCCGGCGTCGCCACCATGATCATCGCGCTGGGCGTTGTCGGCTTCGTCGTGATGCTTCTCGGTGCGGCCCTCACCTACTCCGCCTTCCGCGCCCCGGTGATCGTGGTGGCCGAGGGTGAATCCGCCAAGCCGGCCGCGAAGGCCAAGCCCGCCAAGCCTGGTTTCATGGATCGCATGGAAGAGCGCTGGCGCGAGCGCAACGGCGAGTAGCAGTCGCGCACCTCACACTCCAACCCTGGTTCGGGTGACCTCGCATGCGGCAGGATGCACGCATGACCAATATCGTTCCCGCGCAGCTCGGCCGATTCCTCGAGGATTTCGAGGTTGGCACCACCTACCAGCACCCATTCGGGCGCACGATCTCCGAGGCTGACTCCACGTGGTTCACGCAGCTCACCTGCAACACGAACCAGAACCACTTCAATGCGCATCTCGCGGAGTCGAATCCGATCACCGGCGGTCGCATCATCGTGAACTCGGGGCTGACCGTGGCGCTCGTGCTCGGACTCTCGGTTATCGACATGAGCCAGAATGCCGTCGCGAATCTCGGCTGGACCGATATCAAGCTCACTCACCCGGTCTACATCGGCGACACGATCTACGCCGAGTCGATCTGCCTTGATGTGCGCGAGAGCTCTTCTCGTCCTGAGATGGGCATCGTGCGCATGAAGACCCGTGGTCTCAACCAGCATGGCGACGAGATCGTGTCGTGGTTCCGCTCCGTGATGGTGCCCAAGCGCTCGTCAGGCATCGGGCAGAACTACTTCCCGCAGGCGAAGAACGGTCCGCTCACCGCGGAGTAGTCAGTTCGCGGCCGCGGCTACCGGCGGTGGCACGTTGCACGTGCGCGTGGTCGGTCGGTCGTGGAAGCGATCGTCGATCCAGGCAACTGCCTCTGGTCCGACTGTCATCGCCGTGTCCTGATGCGACACCACTCCCAGCCAGGCCATGGTGAGGTCGGAGCCCGCCGCGCACCACGTGTTCTGCAGCACGGCATTGGGCCACGCGAGCACCACGGTGTCGGCGATGCTCTGCGCGACGAATACCGGCATCGATGCCGGCAGCGGTGCAGGTGTCTGCTCCTTCGCGGCTGCGGCCCATGACGCATTCGTGGTGGGCTGGACCTCGAAGTAGTCCTGTCCGAAGTCAGTGCGCAGGTAGCCCTCGAGTGCGGCGGGAACGATGCACTCATTCGCGAGTCGCTCGGTGTTCGTGATGCCGCGTTGCGAGACGAAGCCCGTGACCGATAGGCCGGGGTAGTACGCAGGCCAGGAGGTCACGACCTCCGGTCCGATCACCCAGCCGACCGCTGTCTGCCACTGCGCATCGATGATGTCGGAAAGCTCGGCAGCCGGTGCTGCCGCAGCGACCGCCTTCAAGGTGAGCTCGGGTGCGAGATCCTTCGCGAGGTGACCTGTCCACAGTGCGGAGTGACCGCCCTGCGAGTGACCCCAGACAATCCAGTTGCTGCCGGCATGCGCCTCGGGAATATTGCGCGCGGCACGCACCGAGTTCACGACATCGCGAGCCTCGGCCTGGCCGACCAGGTACAGGTTCGGGCCGGGCGTGCCGAAGCCGGTGTAGTCGGTGGCCACGACGACGTAGCCGAGGCTGATCATCTGGTCGAGCCAGTTCGCGGTATCGCCCAGGGGATTGTCGGAACGCGACGGAGCGCACGCATCGCCCATACCGAGCGTGCCGTGCGCCCAGGCCACGACGGGTCGGCCGCCGGCGGGGGCCGGGGCGGTGGGGATGAAGATCATTCCGCTCGACGCCGCGGGCGTGCCGTCGGGGCGCTGCGAGG
>JBEGLG010000142.1:0-3682 GCA_041183645.1 Actinomycetota bacterium
GATGCCGATCAGTCGATCTATGCCTTCCGTGGCGCGACGATTCGCAATATCGAGGAGTTCGAGCGCGACTATCCGAGTGCGCGCACGATCATGCTCGAGCAGAACTACCGATCGACCCAGACCATCCTCACCGCGGCCAACGCCGTGATCTCGCGGAACCAGGGTCGCCGGGCCAAGAATCTCTGGACAGACTCGGGCGCGGGCGAGCAGATCGTCGTCTACGTCGCCGACGATGAGCACGATGAGGCATCGTTCATCGCGAATACCATCGACTCGCTCACCGATAACGACGGCTACAAGCCCTCTGATGTCGCGGTGTTCTATCGCACCAATGCTCAGTCGCGTTCAGTCGAAGACATCTTCGTGAGGGTCGGCATGCCGTACCGCGTGGTTGGTGGTGTGCGGTTCTACGAGCGCAAGGAGGTTCGCGATGCGATCGCCTACCTGCGTGCGCTCGCGAACCCCGCTGACGAAGTCTCACTTCGCCGCATCCTCAATACGCCCAAGCGCGGCATCGGTGATCGTGCCGAGGCGATGGTCGAGGCGTTTGCGCAGCGCGAGCGCATCAGTTTCGCCGAGGCTCTCGATCGGGCGGCCGAGGCGCCGGGCATTGCCACTCGGTCGCTGACCAGCATCACGGCGTTCACGACTCTCATGAGCGACCTGCGCACGATCCTCGAATCCGGGGCCACGCCTGCCACGGTGCTGCAGGCCGTGCTCGAGCAGAGTGGCTATCTGCTGGAACTGCAGTCGTCCTCCGACCCGCAGGACGAAGCGCGGGTCGAGAACCTCGCGGAGTTCGAGTCGGTGGCGCAGGAGTTCGCTACCGAGAATCCAGAAGGCACGATGATCGACTTCCTCGAGCGCATCTCGCTCGTGGCCGATGCCGATTCGATTCCCGATGCCGATGGCGGCGTGGTCACGCTGATGACCCTGCACACCGCGAAGGGCCTGGAGTTCCCCGTGGTCTTCCTCACCGGCATGGAAGACGGAGTCTTCCCGCATATGCGCTCCCTCGGCGATCCGAAGGAACTCGAGGAGGAGCGCCGCCTCGCCTATGTCGGCATCACGCGCGCACGCGAGCGGCTCTACCTCACTCGCTCGATGATGCGCTCGGCGTGGGGCTCACCTGCCTACAACCCGCCGTCGCGATTCCTCGACGAGATCCCGGATGAGGTCCTGCACTGGGAGCGCGAGGAGCCCGAGAACACTCCCGTCAGCTCCGGCGGCTGGGGCTCGTCGCCCTCGAGCAGCAGCGCTGCGCTCAAACTGGGTGATCGCGTCATCGGCACCGGCCCGGTGGTCTCGCTGTCGCCTGGCGATCGTGTCACGCACCAGAAGTTCGGCCTGGGCACCGTCGTCTCGACTGCCGGGGTCGGCGACAAGGCCGATGCGACGATCGACTTCGGCACCGCGGGCATCAAGCGACTACTGCTGCGCTACGCACCGGTCGAGAAGCTGTAGTCATGCGCATCGTGCTCGCACCTGCAGCGTTCAAGGGAACGCTGAGCGCACGCGATGCGGCGGCAGCGCTGGCACTCGGTGCCCGTGATGCGCGTCCCGATGCCGAGATCATCGAGTTGCCGATGGCCGATGGCGGCGACGGCACCCTCGACGTCATGCTCGCGCATGGATTCCGCTCACACGAGATCGATGCCATCGATGCGCTCGGGCGTCCGGTCCGTGCCCGCATCGGCCTGCGCGACGACGCAGCATTCATCGAGCTCGCCGAGATCTGCGGCATCGCCCGACTCGACGACCTCGATCCGATCCATGCCGGCAGTGCCGGGCTGGGGGTTGCCATGCGCGCTGCGCGTGATCTCGGTGCCCGACGCCTGACCCTCGCGATCGGCGGAAGTGCGTCGACAGACGGCGGCCTCGGGCTGCTGATGGCCCTGGGGCTCTCGGCGGCTGATGTCGCGGGTCGACCGGTGTCGCCTGATCTCCGCGGTCTCGGCCAGGTCGCCGCGGTTGATGCTTCGTCACTCGATGCGCGCTTCGCATCACTCGACCTGCTGACCGATGTCGACAGTCCGCTGCTCGGCCCCTCGGGGGCTGCCTATGTCTTCGGTCCGCAGAAGGGGCTCACTGCTGATCAGTGCGCCTGGGCCGATGATCTCCTCGCCCGTTGGTCCGAGCTCCTCGACCCCTCGGGCTCTTTCGCGCAATTGCGGGGGGCGGGCGCCGCCGGGGGAGTCGGCTTCGCCGCTCTGGCCCTGCTCAATGCCCGACGGCAGGCCGGTGCCGATGCGGTCGCCTCGCTCATCGATCTCGACGCCCAGGTGGCGGGCGCCGCACTTGTCATCACCGGCGAGGGCTCGGTCGATTACTCGACCTCGGCGGGCAAGGCACCTGCCCGGGTGGTGCAGGCTGCGCGCGCCGCCGGGGTGCAGGTCGAGCTCGTCTCCGGTGCACGCGCCGCGGGCCTGGTCAGCCTCGAAGAGCTCGCCGGCTCGCGCGAGGCCGCCCTAGCCGAGCCGGCTCGCTGGTTGCGTGAGGCGGCCCGTCAGATCGTGACCAAGGTCGCAGTCCCCTAGGGGCCAGACCGCCTTTTTCCCTCATGGCGGGCGGCTAAAGTCGCCGTCATGACTTCTCCCGCCCGCGTCATCATCGCCAAGCCTGGCCTTGACGGACACGATCGCGGTGCCAAGGTCGTCGCACGCGCCCTGCGCGATGCCGGCATCGAGGTGATCTACACCGGCCTGCACCAGACTCCGGCCCAGATCGTCGATGCCGCGATCCAGGAAGACGCCGATGTCATCGGCCTGTCGATCCTGTCCGGCGCGCACCTGACCCTGTTCGCCGAGGTCATGGAGCTCCTGAAGCAGCGCGGCGCGACCGACATCCTCGTCTTCGGCGGCGGGATCATCCCCGACGACGACATCCCCGTCCTCAAGGACATGGGAGTTTCCGAGATCTTCACTCCCGGCACTTCCATGCAGTCGATCGTCGACTGGGTGGTAGCGAACACGAACAACTGATTCACCGCACGATCTGGTTCTACGCACGATCTCTACGCATCATGCACGACCGAAGTTCTCCCACTCACCGAGCAGCCGCGAAGGAGCTGTCCACGTGGACTTGTACGAATACCAGGCAAAAGAACTCTTCCTGAAGCACGATGTGCCGACCACGCCCGGGGAGGTGTGCACCACCCCCGAGGCCGCTGAGGCCATCGCTTCCCGCATCGGCAAGCCGGTCGTCGTCAAGGCGCAGGTCAAGGTCGGCGGACGCGGCAAGGCAGGCGGCGTGAAGCTCGCCGAGGATCCCGCCGAGGCGAAGGCTCGTGCGACCGACATCCTCGGCCTCGACATCAAGGGTCACACCGTTCACCGCGTGCTCGTTGCCCAGGCCAGCGATATCGCGGAGGAGTACTACGTCTCCTTCATGCTCGATCGCGCCAACCGCTGCTTCCTGGCCATGGCCAGCGTCGAGGGTGGCGTCGAGATCGAGCAGGTTGCGGCAGAGAACCCCGATGCACTCGCCATGATTCGCGTTGACGCAATCGAGGGCTGCACTGAAGCCAAGGCTCGTGAGATCGTCGCTGCGGCGAAGTTCGACGCGAAGATCGCCGATCAGGTCGTCAACGTGCTCATGAAGCTCTGGACTGTTCTGGTGAAGGAAGACGCGACCCTGGTCGAGGTCAACCCGCTGGTGCTCACCCCTGAGGGCCAGATCCTGG
>JBEGLG010000143.1:0-2981 GCA_041183645.1 Actinomycetota bacterium
GGCAAAGGCACAGCTCGAGGCAGCTGGCGCCAAGGTCACCGTCAAGTAGTTCTTCCGCAGCTCAGGCTGCACGCGAAGGGCGTCCCCAGTCGGGGGCGCCCTTTTGCGCGTCCGAATTAGGGCATTCGGTCCGGATTAGGTCTCGCTTTGGTCACAGCGCGGCGCTTTGTGCTTGACTCCCAAGGGTTTTCAGGTCACCATCTGCGTGCGCAGTTGGTTTTACCCCCGCGTGCACGACCCGAAGATCGAGGATTCACCCGCAGGTTGCTGGTTTCGCTGTCGGAGCCAGGGCAAAGGGTGCAATCGAGGAAATTCGGACAATCGAGGCCGGGGTCGACAGCGGCTTGCCTTCTCAGGTATGCTGCCGCTTTGCGCTGCCCTCTCTAATCCTTCCTACCCGGTACGTCATTTGACATATCGGGTTAACGGTCATGAGGGAGTAGCGCGGCCCAGCCACAAAAGCGCCTCGGAAGGACCATCTTGACCGCCTCGCGTTCAACGGACGTCACGCCCCTTTCCCCCGGACTCCACCGGGCATCCTTCGCCAAGATCCGCGAGCCCCTGGCCGCACCTGATCTCCTGGCCCTGCAGACCGCCAGCTTCGACTGGCTGCTCGGCAATGACCTCTGGAAGGCCCGCGTCTCCGCGGCGCTGGCCAGCGGCACCACCGAGATCCCGCAGGTCTCCGGCCTGACCGAGATCTTCGAGGAGATCAGCCCGATCGAGGACTTCGCCGGCGCGATGAGCCTCTCGTTCCGCGATCACCGCTTCGAGCCGCCGAAGTACACGATCGAGCAGTGCAAGGAGAAGGACTTCACCTACTCCGCGCCGCTGTTCGTGACCGCTGAGTTCATGAACAACGAGACCGGCGAGATCAAGAGCCAGACCGTGTTCATGGGCGACTTCCCGCTCATGACCGACAAGGGCACCTTCGTCATCAACGGCACCGAGCGCGTGGTTGTCTCGCAGCTCGTGCGTTCGCCCGGCGCCTACTTCGAGCGCTCCGTCGACAAGGCCAGCGACAAGGACGTCTTCGTCGCCAAGCTGATCCCGAGCCGTGGCGCCTGGCTCGAGTTCGAGATCGACAAGAAGGACATGGTCGCCGTCCGCGTCGACCGCAAGCGCAAGCAGCCCGTCACCGTTCTTCTCAAGGCCCTTGGCTGGAGCCACGAGCAGATCGTCGAGCGCTTCGGCAAGTACGAGACCTTCATGGCGACCCTCGAGAAGGATCACATCGCCACCCAGGAAGACGCACTGCTCGACATCTACCGCAAGCTGCGTCCGGGCGAACCGCCCACGGTCGAGAACGCGCGCAACCTGCTCGACAACTTCTACTTCAATCCGAAGCGCTATGACCTCGCGAAGGTCGGCCGCTACAAGATCAACAAGAAGCTGGGCATCGACGCGCCGCTCACCCAGAGCGTGCTCACCGTCGACGACATCGCTGCTGCGATCGAGTACATCGTCTGCCTGCATGCCGGCATCGTCAGCATGGAGTCCGAGCGCGGCGAGATTCGCGTCGAGACCGATGACATCGACCACTTCGGCAATCGTCGTCTGCGCACCGTCGGCGAGCTGATCCAGAATCAGATCCGCACCGGTCTGTCCCGCATGGAGCGCGTCGTTCGCGAGCGCATGACCACGCAGGACGTCGAGGCCATCACGCCGCAGACCCTGATCAACATCCGCCCGGTCGTCGCCTCCATCAAGGAGTTCTTCGGCACGTCGCAGCTGTCGCAGTTCATGGATCAGACCAACCCGCTCGCGGGCCTGACCCACAAGCGTCGTCTGTCGGCACTCGGCCCCGGCGGTCTGTCGCGTGAGCGCGCAGGCTTCGAGGTTCGCGACGTTCACCCCTCGCACTACGGCCGCATGTGCCCGATCGAGACCCCGGAAGGCCCGAACATCGGCCTGATCGGCTCGCTCGCCACCTACGCGCGCATCAATGCGTTCGGTTTCGTCGAGACCCCGTACCGCAAGGTCGTCAACGGCAAGGTCACCGATCAGATCGATTACCTGACCGCTGATGAGGAAGACACCCACGTGGTGGCACAGGCGAACACGAACATCGATGCCAACGGCACGATGCTCGACGATCGCGTTCTCGTGCGTCGCAAGGGCGGCGAGGTCGACTACGTGCTGCCCAAGGACGTCGATTACATGGACGTCTCGCCGCGCCAGCTGTGGTCAGTCGCCACCTCGATGATTCCGTTCCTCGAGCACGACGACGCCAACCGCGCACTGATGGGCTCCAACATGCAGCGCCAGGCAGTTCCGCTGCTGCGCGCCGAGGCACCGCTCGTCGGTACCGGCATGGAGTTCCGTGCGGCCTACGACGCCGGCGACATCATCACCGCGAAGAATGCGGGCGTTGTCTCCGAGGTCGCAGCCGACTCGATCACCATCGCGACCGATGGCGGCGAGTACGAGACCTACCGCGTCGAGAAGTTCCATCGCTCCAACCAGGGCACCTGCTTCAACCAGCGCCCGGTTGTCAGCGAAGGCGAGCGCATCGAGAAGGGCCAGGTCCTGGCCGACGGCCCGTCCACCGATCTCGGCGAGATGGCACTCGGCAAGAACCTGCTCGTGGCATTCATGTCATGGGAAGGCCACAACTACGAGGACGCCATCATCCTCAACCAGCGCCTGGTGCAAGACGACGTCCTCTCCTCGATTCACATCGAGGAGCATGAGGTCGACGCACGCGACACCAAGCTCGGCCCCGAGGAGATCACCCGCGACATCCCGAACGTCTCCGAGGAGGTGCTCGCCGATCTCGACGATCGCGGCATCATCCGCATCGGTGCCGACGTGGTGCCCGGCGACATCCTGGTCGGCAAGGTCACGCCCAAGGGCGAGACCGAGCTCACCCCGGAGGAGCGCCTGCTCCGTGCGATCTTCGGCGAGAAGGCGCGCGAAGTGCGCGACACCTCGCTCAAGGTTCCCCACGGCGAGTCGGGCAAGATCATCGGCGTTCGCGT
>JBEGLG010000144.1:0-5820 GCA_041183645.1 Actinomycetota bacterium
TGATGTTGACCTCGTGGTCGGAGGTGTCGACGCCTGCGGAGTTGTCGATGGCGTCGGTGTTCAGACGAATGCCTGCTCGAGCAGCCTCGATGCGGCCGAGCTGGGTGAAGCCGAGATTGCCACCCTCACCCACGACTCGGCAGCGCAGGTCACCGCCGTTCACGCGAATCGAGTCATTCGCCTTGTCGCCGACCGCGGCGTTGGTCTCGGTCGCGGCCTTGACGTAGGTGCCGATTCCGCCGTTCCAGAGCAGGTCGACAGGGGCGAGCAGGATCGCGTGAATGAGCTCCGCCGGTGTCAGGTGCTCGAGCTCGGGGGCGATGCCGAGGGCGGCCCGCATCTCCGGGGTGATCACCACCGATTTCGCAGCGCGGGAGAACACGCCACCGCCGGTCGAGATAAGCGCGGAGTCGTAGTCGGCCCAGCTGGAGCGCGGAAGGGCGAAGAGTCGAGCGCGCTCCGCGAATGATGCCGCGGCATCGGGGGTCGGGTCGATGAAGATATCGCGATGGTCGAATGCGGCCACGAGGCGAATGCGCTCGCTGAGGAGCATGCCATTGCCGAAAACGTCGCCACTCATGTCGCCGATGCCGACGACCGTGAACTCCTGAGTCTGAGTGTCGACATCAAGCTCGCGGAAGTGACGCTTCACAGATTCCCAGGCACCACGCGCCGTGATGCCTATTGCCTTGTGGTCGTAGCCGACTGATCCGCCGGAGGCGAAGGCGTCTCCGAGCCAGAAGCCGTACTCGACCGAGATCGAGTTCGCGAGATCGGAGAAAGTAGCCGTGCCCTTGTCGGCGGCCACGACGAGATACGGATCATCGCCATCGCGGCGCACGACACCTGCCGGCGGCACGACCTCGCCCTTCACGAGGTTGTCGGTGATGTCGAGCAGGGCGGAGACGAACTCGCGATACGCCGCTTTGCCCTCGGTCATCCAGGCCTCGCGATCGAGGGAAGGATCAGGCAGGTGCTTGGGGAAGAAACCGCCCTTGGCGCCGACCGGAACGATGACCGCGTTCTTGACCTCTTGCGCCTTCACCAAGCCGAGGATTTCCGTGCGGAAGTCCTCGCGGCGATCACTCCAGCGCAGACCGCCGCGGGCCACGAGGCCGAAGCGCAGGTGCACGCCCTCGACTCGCGGCGAGTAGACCCAGATCTCGAACTTCGGTCGAGGCAGGGGCAGATCGGGCAGCGCGGCCGGGTCGAATTTGAAGGCCAGTGCGCGACGATCTCGGACAGGCAGGAAGTAGCTCGTGCGCAAGGTAGCGCGGATCAGGCCGAGGAAAGCGCGGAGGATGCGATCGTGATCGAGGCTCACGACCGCGTCGAGGCGACTCTCAATCTCGAACACCAGAGCATCGGCGTTGACCTCACGCTCGACGACTCCCTCGCCGAACTGGATCTCGAATAGCTTCACGAGCAGCACAGTGATGGGCGCGTTGGCGCACACGACCTGCTCGATGTAGTCCTGGCCGAAGGTCGTGCCCATCTGCCGCATATAGCGCGAGTAGGCGCGCATCAGCGCGGCCTGCTTCCAGGTGAGGCCGGCGCGCACGATGAGCGCATTGAACTCGTCGACCTCGCACTCACCGTTCCAGGCAGCGCGGAAGGCGTCCTCGAACCGCTCGGAGAGAGTCGAGTCGCCCACGACATCCCCTATCGGGAGAGCGAGCCCGAAGTCGAGTACCCACGCCTCCTGACCGTCGGCGCGACGAATCTCGTACGGATACTCGTCGAGGACCTCGACGCCCATGCGCTGGAGAATCGGCAGCAGGCGTGACAGCGACATCGCAGAGCCGATGCGCAGCACCTTGAATCGCCGGGTCTCGCTGCCGTAGAGATCAACGTGCATCTCGCCCGGCGTGAGGTTCTCGAGCCGGCGCACGTCATCGACGGCCGTCTGGGAGGTGAAGTCCTCCTTGTAGCTCTCGGTGAACGCACTGCCGTACATGCGCAGGTACCGCGCCGCCTGCTCCTCGCCCAGCTCGTCGATGAGATCGTCGGCGAATCTGTCCTCCCAGCTGCGGGTCGCCTCGGCCAGCTCTGCTTCGAGTGCACCGTGATCGACCTCGGGGATGCCGATGGCCGGATCGACGTGAATCACGTAGTGGAGCCGAGAGAGCACCGACTCAGTGACCAGTGCGGTGTAGTCGACGGAGATGCCGCCGAGGGTGCGCATCAAGATCGCCTCGATGCGCTTCCGGGTGGCGCTCGTATAGCGATCACGAGGCAGGTAGACCAGCGCGGAGACGAACCGGCCGTAGTCGTCGGAGCGCAAGTACACCTTGGTCTGCCTGCGCTCCTGCAGGTGAAGGACGGAACCGGCAATTTCGAGAAGCTGCCACGTATGCGCCTGGAAGAGCTCATCGCGCGGATAGGTCTCCAAGAAGGCCTGGAGATCCTTCGCGCTGTGCGATCCGGGGATCAGGTCGAGCGAAGTCATGATCTCGTCGACACGAACTCGCAGAACAGGCACGTGCAGCACGCTCTCGCTGTAGGCGGAGGCGGTGAAAAGACCCAGGAATCGACGCTCACCGATCACCTTGCCACTCGGGTCGAAGGTCTTGACTCCGATGTAGTCGAGGTAACCCGAACGATGCACGGTCGAGCGGGAATTCGCCTTGGTCAGCACCAGCAGGTGCGGCTCACGAGCCTTCGCGCGCACGGCAGGAGGAAGAGCAGCAAAGCTCGCCGAGGCCGAGGAGGTCTCGGAGTCATTGTCGATGCGCAGGATGCCCAGCCCTGAACCCGCGACCGGCTCGAGGACGTCCTGCCCGGCCCACGAGATGAGTGAGTACTCGCGATAGCCGAGGAAGGTGAAGTGGGCATCGGTGAGCCAGCGCAGCAGGTCGGCACCTTCGACGACATCCTCGGCAGGAATGCCCACGGGCGGCGAGGCGACAAGACCCGCGGCGATCTCGAGAGCGGCATCGCGCATCGCCGGCCAGTCCTCGACCGATACGCGCACGTCGCCGAGCACGCGAGCCAGGCTCTCGAGGGTGATGGACTCCGGTGGTGCGATTAGCTCCGGGTGAAGCTCGATGCGCATCCACGACTCTGCCAGCGCATCAGTGGCCGCCGGCTCGTCGACATCGAGATCGAGCACTTCGAGCAGCACCCCGTTCGAGTCGCGGCGCACCGCGAACTGCGGATGGACGACACGATGAATCGAGCGACCCTCGCGGACGAGCTCATTGGTCACCGAGTCGACGAGAAACGGCATGTCATCGGTGACCACGCACACGATCGCTCCGGTGTCGCCATGAGCAGGGAGAAGTCGGATGATCGCCTCGCCCGGGACACGCTGGCGGGCAATCTCGATGAACTCACGCACCTGATCGACCACTCGAGCCGCGGTCACCTCACGAAGGTCTTCCTCGGCGACGTATCGGTAGAACCGCCGAGTCGTGTCACGGAGCGCCGGATCAGTGACCGCCGACAGCACATCACGAAGGTAGGGAGCTACAACCTCGACCACGTCAGCCTCATCACATCGCGCACGCCGTTGTGCGCGTCGCTCTCTACGCTAGCCGCAATACGAGAGGATGTGGGCATGGGCACAGACTTCACTGTCATGCAAACGTATACGGCCTCCCCGGAGCGCGTTCACGCCATGCTGACCGACGAAAAGTTCGTAACATTCCGCGCCGAGAACACGGGGGCAATCAGCTCGACCTCCTCCGTCACGGCGGGCCCCGACGGCTCGTGCACGGTGCTCAGCAGCCGCGTACTGCCGGCGAATGTGCCCTCCTTCGCCGCGAAGATGATCGGCGAGACCCTGACTGTCACCGAGACCCAGAGCTGGCCGGCACTGAGCGCATCGGGCACCGCCACCGTTCCGGTCAAGGTCGAGTTCTCCGCGCCGATCTCCTTCGCCGGCAGCATGAGCCTGGCGCCTGCGGGCGACGGCACGTCGATCACGGTCACCGGCACCTTCAAGGCCAGCATCCCCTTCGTCGGCGGCAAGGTCGAGTCACTGGCCAAGGAGACCACCGAGAAGTACCTCGCCAAGGAGAACAAGCTCGGCACGCAGTGGCTCGCCGAGAACTGATCTCCGCACTTCGCGTGATGCCCTAGGGCAGCAGCTCGCTCCACACGGAAGCGCTGGTACGCAAGGACGTCTCGAGCACGTTATCGAGTCGCGTTGCGTCCATCAGATTGCCGCCCATCGCCTCGAGATCCTCGGGGGTGGGGCCGACCAGGTACACGCGAGCTCCTGTTCTCTCGACCGCTGCAGCCTCGGCCATCGCTGCCTTGGTGACTTGCTCGCGCCACTTGCGCTCGAGCTTGGCCGCAACCGAGGTCGGATGATCGTGCTCGAAGGAGACCATCGGCGCGACCACGTAGACCTCGTCGAGCGCGGCATACGAGACCACGTCGATCGAGGTCGCGGAGATCGTGCCACCGTCGACGTATGTGTGCGCGCCGATGCGTACCGGCGAGAACCACCCCGGGATCGCGCACGAGGCCATCACCGCATCGGAGAGACGCGCCACCGGAGCACCTGATCGTCCGAAGACGACACGCTTACCCGTCTCGTAGTCCATCGCCACCACCCAGGTGCCCGGATGGGTGGTCCACTGCCCGCCGTCGGTGACGGCGTCGATGAGCTCGCCCACCTTCGCGAGCGACCTGCCGCCTGTCGGCAGGAATGCCGAGAGCACTGCGGTGGCCGGTAATTGCCCCGGATGCAGCATGCTCTGGCCGATCAGCTTCAGGGAGCCGGGCGCCAGGGCACGTGGCCGTGCCGGTCGAGAGCCGCCGGTGGCCGTGCCGGGATCCCAGTCGTAGCCGGCCAGCGGGCCCTGCTGGATCTCCTCGCCCCGGTAGTGCTGCTTGAGCTCATTCGGCGTGACGCCGCAGCCGAGGAGCGACGCGATCACCGACCCCGCCGACGTGCCGACGATGACGTCGGCATCATTCGTGCGGATGCCGAGGCGATCCTCGAGGGCGCAGAGCGCGCCCACCGCCCAGGTGCCGCCGAGCACGCCCCCACCGCCGAGGACGATGCCGCGCCTAGTCATCGGCGGGCAGGTGGTCGCGAAGCTCGGCGAGGGAATCAGCCAGGCAGCTCATCAGCTCGTCGAGATCGGGCATGGCCTCGCGATCAGCGGTGAGCGCGAGGAAGATGCCGCCGTCGTATGACGTGAAGCCAACGCCGAGTGCCTGGTTCTGGGTGAGTGGAACGAACGGATACGACGCCACCATGCGTGCATCGCCCAGGTAGAGGGAGTGCTGCGGCCCGGGGGCGTTCGTGATGACCAGGTTGTAGACACGCTTCGTGAGGTTCGCCCCGAGCCGGGCGCCCAGCGCATGCAGGGTCGGTGGGCCGAAGCCTGCCGCGCTGATGATCGCATCGGCGGCGAGAAGCTGGCCGACATCCTTCAGCTGAGCGAGCTCGAAGGCGATGCGGCGCAGGCGCACGACCGGGTCAGGCTCGCCCACCGGGAGATCGACCAGGAAGGCCGACACGTTGTTCTGCGTATTCGGGTCATCGTTGCGCGTACTGATCGGCACCATCGCGCGCACTTGAGCACTACCGGTCACCGGCGCACCACGGGTCATCAGCCAGGCACGCAAGGCGCCGGCGATCACGGCAAGTGCTACGTCGTTGACCGTGACGCCGAACGCCCGACGGATGTCCTTGAGCGACTCGAGCCGGTAGTCAGCGGTCGCGATGCGGCGTTGCGCGCCGATCTCCACATTGAGAGGCGTGGCGTGAACTGTTCGGGCCATGCGCACTGCGGTGGTCGCGATATCCCACGCGCGCGAGCCGAGCGCACCCGCGATGTGCGAGATGTCGGTGATGTTGGT
>JBEGLG010000145.1:0-2888 GCA_041183645.1 Actinomycetota bacterium
GCACGAGCACGAAGTCGGCAAGCCGTTCCCACGCGTACGAGGAGCCTGACTGCGGAACCCTTCGGATGCCGCGGAAGGTGCCCGCGATCATGCCCGGGCCCACCATCAGCAAGGCAATGCCGAGCAATGTGCGAATGCTGCCGACGTCGATGATCCCGCCCGAGAACGCGACGACCAGGGTGAACGCCACGGCACCGATCAAGCCGGCGAACGCGTCGAGTGCACCGATGATGATGAGCGCAGTGAGAATGCCGAGCGAGGGCGGCTGCGCGATGCCATTGCCCGTCGCAGCACCGATAACACCGAGCACTCCTGCACCGATCGGCAGCAGCAAACTGAGACTGCCGATCATCGCGCGAATCGGCGCCGCGTCGGAGAAGGTGCGCGAGAGCAGCGGGCTCTTGGTCGCCACCGCGGCCGTCAGCACGAACGAGGCCTCATCGACGAACGATGTACCGGGGAACCGGTGGATCGCCGAGACGTCGCCCGGAGTGGAGCCGACCGGCCGGAATTTCGTGCGCCAGCCGCGATTGTGCGAGACATCGACAGCGTGAGCCTCATCGAGACGCCCTCCCGTGGCGACGTTGATGCCACCGCCGGCCACCGAGTCACCAGAACCGCGTGCACCGAACCCCGATGCCGCGCGACCGGCACCGACTCCGACGACTGCCACGACGGCAAGGCCGGCGATCGCTGTTGTGACCACTGCAGCGGGGGTATCAAGGGGATTGACGATCGGGTAGGGCGGCGCCATCGCCGACTCTGGCATGGCCGGAATCTCGAGGCCGGTGGCATCAGCCCCCGGAGTGACTCCCGTGATGACGCCATTGGCATCGATACTGAAGGCCGTCGCCTCCTCGAATGGCGTGCCATCGGAGTCGATGCCTCGAGCGACAACAGTGTGATCGCCGGGGTCGAGATCAGCGGGAAGTTCCGCCGAGAGGGCGAACTCGCCCGCATCCGATGTGGTCGAGGTCGCGAGCAGGCGCGGGGAGGAGAACACCCAGAGCTCGACGCGGCTGGAGGGCTGAAGGCCGGAGCCCGAGACCGAAATCTGAAGGCCCGCTGCGGAGTCGCCGATGTCGCCTCCGAAATCCAGGCTCACGGAAGCCGTGCCGATGACCTCCTCGTCGACGACGTCATCGACTGCCGCGTCGGTCGGTTCATCACTCGGCAGGTCCGTGGCCTCGTCCGTCGGCTCATCCGAGGCCTCGTCGGTGGGATCATCGGAGGGATCGTCGGTGCTCGCATCGGTGGGATCCTCCGTCGGATCGTCACTGCTGGCGTCGGCCGGATCATCAGTCGCGGCGTCGGTGGGCGAATCCGACGACGTGTCAGCGGAGGCATCTGCCGGCGACGACGGCTCCGCTGTCGGGGTGTCGTCGACGGTGGCCTCCTGCGGCGGGGCGGAGGCAGGATCTACCGCAGCCGGCGGTGAATCAGCCGGCGTATCGGCGGCGGGCGCGTCAGCAGGGGTGTCGTCGGCGACTACCGCAGCGATGGCTGTCGAGCGGGCTGCCATCAGCGGAAGGGTGGCGACGAAGGCGACCGCGGCAAGAAGGAGCAGCGAGAGGGTGAGCGCCCGAAGCCGATGGTGTGCGTGCATGAACCCTCCGAAGCTACGTCCCCGCCTGTCGGCGATACCGTACTGCCTTCCGCGATATCAGGAGTCGTGACCATGTACCTGGAGCCCGATCGATTCATCGTGCACTCAGCGAAGGATCTGGGTGCCCTTCTCGCCCAGGCTCGATTCACCTGCCCCGATGGCGTCGACCTACGCGAGACTGAATTCGGTCTCGGACTCTTCGCCACACGTAATTTCGCACCAGGTGAGGCGATCTACCGCTGCGGCTGGTTCACGGTCGAGGACGTCGAGCACCGATTCCACACCACGATCGATGGCGCGAGCGGCACGCACCAGGTCGAGATCACGACCGAGCACTCCGTGCGCTTCGACGGCACCCGGATCTTCGACATTCCCGGCTGCTTCATGAATCATGACTGCCGCGGGAACTCGATCCCCCGATATGCGGAAGACGATTCGCGTGCGTACGAGGAGATTGCGACAGTCGCCATTTCGGCCGGCGAGCAGATCACCTGCAACTACCTGCTCTTCGATTGGGAGTGCGATGGGCACACCTTCACCTGCCAGTGCGGCCACCCGCAGTGCTTCGGCGAGATTCGGGGCTTCGCCCACCTGAGCCCCGCTCAGCAGGAATCCCTGGCGGCCGACATCACCGACGAAGTTCTCCTGCGGTGGAGGGAGCACGGCCGCGAGTCGACTCGGTAGGGTTCCCCCGTGACCCGCTCGATCCGCTTCACCGGCAGCGCGCGCCTCCTGCGCGGCGCGGTGCTCGGCTGTGCCACGGTGCTGATCACCGTGCTGGGCCATGCCGGCGGCCACGGATCGCTTCCCGAGCCCGGGCTGCTCCTGCTCCTCGCTCCCCTTGCGCTCGCCCTCGGCGCCCTGGTCGCCGATAAGCGCCGATCCGCCGCCTGGATGCTCGGGTATGTCCTGGCGGTGCAGGTGCTCTTCCATCTTCTTCTCACGATCGCCTCCGGACACGGGCATCACGGCTCCGTCATCCCCGACACTGCGATGCTGCTCGGACACCTGCTCGCTGCCCTCGCCGTCACGATTGTCTTGATCCACGGCGATGCGCTGATCCATCGCTGGATCGAGTTCTGGCGAGCCCTCTCGATCGAACTCTCCTGGACTCCCCTGCCCGAGCCTGTAGCAGTCGCCGTGGCGTTCGTCGAGCCCGTCGCTGCGGTCTCGGCGACTCTCGACCATGACATAGCCCGTCGCGGACCACCTGTCTCCTGATGTCACCCGTCGCAGCGCACAGCGCTCGCGACTCTCTCTCGCGTGCCCGGCACGCATTCAC
>JBEGLG010000146.1:0-4937 GCA_041183645.1 Actinomycetota bacterium
ACGGTCACCAAGCTCGACGATGAGCACTTCTTCGTCGTGGCCTCCGACACCGCGCATCGCCACGTGCTCACCCGCATGAAGCGCGCGGCCGAGGGCAAGCAGGCCTTCATCGCCGACGTCACGGGCGGCTACGCCCAGATCAACATCCAGGGCCCGAATTCGCGCGCACTCCTGCAGTCCATCACGACGGCCGACCTCGACAATGCGGCCTTCCCCTTCCGCACCGCACGCGAGATCGATCTCGGCTTTGCTCGAGCCCTGTGCATTCGCATTACGTACCTCGGCGAACTCGGCTACGAGCTGTACATTCCCGCCGAGATGGCAGGCCATGCGTATGAGCGCCTCACCGAGGCAGGCCGCGCCTTCGATATGCGCCATGTGGGCCTGAAGTCACTCGCCAGCCTGCGCATGGAGAAGGGCTACCGCGATTACGGGCACGACATCGACAACACCGACTCGGTACTCGAAGCCGGGCTCGGCTTCGCGGTCGCGCTCGACAAGCCTGATTTCATCGGCAAGTCCGCGGTCGAGGCAAAGAAGGCCGAAGGGCCTCTCACCAAGCGGATGATCCAGATCAAGCTCGACGATCCCGAGCCGATGATGTTCCACGCCGAAATCGTCTCGCGCAACGGCACGGAACTCGGCTACACCCGTGCTGCTAGTTATGGTCACGCCCTCGGTGCCGCCGTCGGACTCGCCATGATCGAGGCCGACCAGCCGATCACGCAGGAGTTCCTCGATAGCGGCGCCTGGATGGTGAACATCGCGGGAAAGTCGCACTCGGCTACCGCATCACTCAAGCCGATGTACGACCCGACGAATTCCCGCATTCATTCCTGAACGCGTCTCAGGCGAGTACTCGCCACTGCGTGAACACCACGGCCTGCCCCGGCCCCTGCGGATAGTCGACTGTCCAGAGTGTGGCGTCCTCGATCATGAACCGAGTGCCGTCGGCCGCGATGCGCTCGCCCGCATAGCCGGTGAGCACCCCGCTGAAGGCGGCATCCTTGAGCATCGCGGCGCGCGAGGCCTGATGCTCGGGTGGAGCCGACAGTCGTGAGGCCATTCCGATGAGTTCACTGACAGGCATGCGCCACAGATCGGCAGCCGCCTGATTGGCATAGACGAAGTGCGGGTCTTCCCCGCCGTCGTGGCTGAGGATGATCGCATCGAGGGCGAAGAGCGCGGCCGCATCGGCGTCGATATCTCCCGTGCGCTCGATGAGCTCACTGCCCACCCGAGACACATGACTGTCGAGGATCGCCTGGGCGATGCTCGGATCAGGACTCGCGCTACCCATAGTTGCGGGCACCCGTCAGTGCCGGACTCCGGTCGAGCAGAGCCGCACTAGTCAGTGCCGGACTCCATGGCCGCTCGGTCGAGGGCTTCCTCATCGGTGCCCTGCTCGCCCGCTGGCTGCGCGGCGATGGCCGTGGCCCCACCGGCCTTGAGGCTGCCGACCAGACGCTCCTGGCTCTCGAGCAACTGGCCCTGCGAGGCATAGAGCTCGAGCTTCGAGCGAGTATCGGCGATATCGAGGTTGCGCATGGTGAGCTGGCCGATGCGATCGACCGGACCGAACGCGGCATCCTCGGTGCGCTCCATCGACAGGCGATCGGGGTGGTAGCTGAAGTTCGGACCACACGTATTGATGATCGAGTAGTCATCGCCGCGACGAAGACGGATGACGACCTCGCCCGTGACGGCCGAGGCCACCCAGCGCTGCAGTGACTCGCGGAGCATGAGCGACTGCGGATCGAGCCAGCGGCCTTCGTAGAGCAGGCGACCGAGACGACGACCTTCGGCGTGGTAGTTCGCGATGGTGTCTTCGTTGTGAATGGCGGAGAGCAGGCGCTCAAAGGCGATGAAGAGCAGCGCCATGCCCGGTGCCTCGTAGATGCCGCGGCTCTTCGCCTCGATGATGCGGTTCTCGATCTGGTCGGCCATGCCGAGCCCGTGGCGTCCGCCGATCTTGTTCGCCTCGTCGACGAGTGCGACAGCGTCGGGGAATTCCTTGCCGTTGATCGACACGGGGCGACCCTGCACGAACTTGATCGTGACGTCTTCGGTGTCGATCGTGACCGAGGGATCCCAGAACTTCACGCCCATGATCGGGTCGACGGTCTCGAGCGAGGTGTCGAGATGCTCGAGGGTCTTGGCCTCGTGCGTGGCGCCCCAGATGTTGGCGTCGGTCGAATAGGCCTTCTCGGTGCTGTCGCGGTAGGGCAGGTCGTGCGCCACGAGCCACTCGGACATCTCCTTGCGGCCGCCGAGCTCCTCGACGAAGTCAGCGTCGAGCCACGGCTTGTAGATGCGCAGCGAAGGATTCGCGAGCAGGCCATAGCGGTAGAACCGCTCGATGTCATTGCCCTTGAAGGTGGAGCCATCGCCCCAGATCGAGACGCCGTCTTCCTGCATGGCGCGCACGAGCAGCGTGCCGGTCACGGCGCGGCCGAGCGGAGTGGTGTTGAAGTACTGCTTGCCGCCCGAGCGTATGTGAAAGGCGCCGCAGGACAGAGCGACGAGACCCTCCTCGACCAGCGGGCCGCGGCAGTCGATCAGGCGCGAGAGCTCGGCGCCGTACTGGGTGGCACGACCGGGCACCGACTCGATGTCGGGCTCGTCGTACTGGCCGAGGTCGGCTGTGTAGGTGTAGGGGATCGCGCCCTTATGGCGCATCCAGGCCACGGCTACCGAGGTATCGAGACCGCCAGAGAAGGCAATTCCGACGCGCTCGCCGACAGGAAGGGAGGTGAGTACTTTCGACACGCCCTAAGCCTAGGGGCTGACTGACCCCACGCCGTCGTGGGGACTGAGCACCTCATCGAGCGCCGGCACATCCTCCTTCGGCCCCTTGTCGGAGCTCCAGCGCACCGGGCGCTGGCTCGGGAACAGGCAGGTGATGCCCGCGGCCGCCGCCAGGAGCAGATAGGCCACGACTCCGTCGATGATGAAGTGATTGCCGGTCACCACGACAACCCACAAGGTGGCGATCGGGTAGATCACCGCCAGCCAGCGCCAGGGGCTGCGGGCGACCACGATGATGAAGAACGCCACCGCGGCCGCCCAGCCGCAGTGCACCGAGGGCATGGCCGCGAACTGATTCGCGCCCGGGATCGCCTGATAGACCGACAGGCCGGTCAACTGGGCGGTGTCGACGATGTTCAACGAGGGCAGCAGGCGCGGCGGAGCGACCGGAATGAACTGGATGACCAGGCACGCACCGGTCAGGATCGCCGTGGTCGTGCGCACGAAGTTCCAGTCACGACGATGGAAGACGAGCACCCAGATCAGCGTGATGATGAAGACGGGAATATGCAGGCTCGCGTAGTACGAGTCGGCGATCTTCATCGCCAGCTCGTGACCCAGCACGGGTGCCTGGATCCACGCCTCACTCGGCCAGTGCAGCGTGCTCTCGAGTTGTGCCAGCCAGAGACCGGCCTCATCGCCGTGGCTGTAGTCGGCGAAGTCGAGTGAGCCCACGTACTGCCACAGGGCATACAGCACCATGATCAACGAAGTCTCGCGGAACAGCCACGATGCGCTCTTCGTTCGCGGGAACATGCGCAGGACAAGCCAGAGAACGGCTGCGCCCGCGGCCATCCACAGCGCATAGCGCCATGGCATCCAGCCGATTCCCGTGACCATCAGGCAATTGTGCCCTCAGGGTCGTGCGGACGTGACTAGCGGTGCTCGACCGACTTTCCGCCGTCGCGGCCACCGCCGATCAGGATGTTCTGGCCGGTCACCCAGCCCGCGGCCGGCGAGGCGAGATAGAGAACACCGGCGGCCATGTCCTCGGGTGTTCCCATCCGGCCGAGGGGCACGGTGGCTGCGAGCTTGGGCATATCGGCATCGGTGAACTGCAGCACTCGGTAGAACGACTCTGTCGGCACCATTCCGGGCGAGATCGCATTGACGCGAATGCCCGCCGACGCGAGTTCGGCAGCCATGGTCTGGGTCAGATTGAGCAGCGCGGCCTTCGATGCCGCGTAGGCGGCGGTGTTCGGGGCCGCACGCATGCCGGCGCCTGACGAGATGTTCACGATTGCCCCGCCGTTCGGCATGCGCAGGGCGGCCTCGCGTGAGCCTGCAGCCGCAGCGATGAGATTGAGCTCGAGCATGTCGCGCATCTGCTCATCGGTCGTGACGGTCATCGGCTGCACGTGGGCATCGTCAGTGCCGCCCGCGTTATTGATCCAGATATCGAGTCGTCCGTATTCCGCGATCGCAGCCTCGGCCAGCTCCTTCGGCATGCCCGGCTTCTTCAGATCGCCCGGCATCTCGAGAGCCCGACGACCGAGCGCTCGCACCTCAGCGGCGACCGCCGCGACCTCCTCGGCACGCCGTGAGGTGATGACGACGTCGGCACCTGCCTCGGCCAGGGCAAGGGTGATGGCGCGGCCGATGCCGCGGCCGGAGCCGGTGATGACAGCCACCTGACCATCGACGCGGAAGAGATCGAGAATCGACATGGCGGGAGTATCGCAGGAGGTGACGAAGGCCGCATGAATTCATCTAGACAACCCCTGCGACCCGTGAGCCTGGCTGTGTAGGTTGAGAAACCCGAACAGAAGGACCCGCATGAGCATCGTCGAGCCCCCCGTCCACGCCGCCGATGTGCCTGCCTGGGATCGCACCGCCGAGTTCGTGGTGATTGGGCTGGGCATCGCGGGCTCCTCCGCGGCCCTCGAGGCACAGGAGCTCGGGCTCGACGTCCTCGTGATCGAGCGCGCCAGCGGCGGCGGCGGAGCAAGCGCACTGTCGCAGGGCATCTTCTACTTCGGCGGCGGCACTGCCCTCCAGAAGGCGGTCGGCTACGACGAGAGCGTCGAGAACTACCGCGCCTTCATGGAGGCGATGATCACCTCCCCCGATACCGAGAAGCTCGACGCGTACATCAATGAGAGCGTCGAGGCATTCGACTGGCTCGAGTC
>JBEGLG010000147.1:0-3386 GCA_041183645.1 Actinomycetota bacterium
CTGCCGTATCCCTCGTGGGTGCCACCGCAGGAAGACCCCATTGGCTTCTTCCAGACCATGCTGCTGCCCTGGATCATCCTCGCGATCCTCTACGCGGCCTTCTACATGCGCCTGACTCGAAATCAGATGCTCGAGGTGCTGGGCGAGGACTACATCCGCACCGCGCGAGCCAAGGGCCTGCCTGAGCGCACGGTGATCGGCAAGCATGCGCTTCGCGCCGGCCTCACTCCGATTGTCACGGCTGCGGGGCTCGACCTGGCCGGCCTTCTCGGTGGCGCGATCATCATCGAGAGCCTGTTCAGCCTGCCGGGGCTCGGCTCGCTCGCGATCAGCTCAGTCAACGATGCCGATCTGCCGGTGATCGTCGGTATCACGCTTGTCACTGCAACCTTCATCATCGTCGCGAACCTCATCGTCGACCTGCTCTACGCGGCAATCGATCCGAGGGTGAGGCTCGGATGAGCGATACGACTCGATCCTTCCTCGACGTCCGTGATCTCACGGTCTCGTTCCCGACCGAGGGCGGCCTGGTGCATGCGGTCGAGGGCGTGTCCTTCTCTATCGAGCGGGGCGAGACTCTCGCCATCGTCGGAGAGTCCGGCTCGGGCAAGAGCGTCTCGGCGCAGGCCATCATGGGGCTGATCAATCGCAAGGCCGCTCAGGTCAGCGGCGAGGTATGGCTCAACGGGCAAGACATTGTCGCGATGGGCGACGATGACGTGCGCCGGCTGCGCGGCAGCGAGATGGCGATGATCTTCCAGGATCCGATGTCGAGCCTCCACCCGTTCTACCGCATCGGCGCGCAGCTCAGCGAGGCCGTGCGCGTGCATCAGAAGGTGACCAAGGCGCAGGCCAAGGAGCAGGCGATCGAGATGCTGGGCAGGGTCGGCATCCCCGACCCGAGGAAGCGGGCTGACAGCTACCCCCACGAGCTGTCGGGCGGTATGCGTCAGCGCGTCATGATCGCGATGGCGCTGATCAACTCACCCTCGCTGCTCATCGCCGATGAGCCGACCACGGCACTCGATGTCACCGTGCAGGCGCAGATCCTCGAGCTCATCGCCTCGCTTCAGCAGGAGTTCGACACCGCGGTCGTGCTGATCACCCACGACCTCGGCATCGTCGCGGATGTCGCCGACGATGTTGCGGTCATGTACGGCGGTCGCCTGGTCGAGCGCGCCAATGTCGATGACATCTTCTATCGCGCGCAGATGCCCTACACGCTCGGCCTGCTGGCCTCGGTACCGCGCCTCGACCAGGTCACCTCCGATCGTCTCGATCCGATCCCGGGTAATCCGCCGTCGCCGATCAATCTGCCGCCGGGATGCGTGTTCCAGCCGCGGTGCACCTACTCGTATCTCGTCGGAGGCACGACCTGCGAGATGCAGCGACCCGAGCTCCTTCAGGTGAGTTCCGATCACCTTGTGCGGTGTCATCTCGACGAGGCTGAGCGTCTGCGGATCTCGGCCGAGGTCACGACGGTGCTGCAGGGGGGTGCGTCATGAGCGATCAGCCACTGCTGCGGGTGAGTGATCTCAAGACCTACTTCCCGGTGAAGTCCGGGGGGCTCTTCCATCGCACGAAGGGCGAGGTCAAGGCCGTCGACGGCGTCAGCTTCGACGTCAATGCGGGGGAGACCCTCGGCCTGGTGGGCGAGAGCGGATGCGGCAAGTCGACTACCGGTCGCTCGATCCTGCGCCTCATCGATCCGACCAGCGGCCGCATCGAGCTCGATGGCGTGGATGTCACCGATCTGAGCAAGAAGGAACTTGTGCCTTTCCGTCGCACGGCTCAGATGATCTTCCAGGATCCCTACAACGCACTGAACCCGCGTCACACGATCGGCTCGATCATCAGCGGCCCTTTCCAGGTGCAGAAGGTGGATCCGCCGGGCGGCGTGCGTGCTGCCGTGCAGGAGCTCATGGAGCGCGTAGGGCTCAACCCCGAGCACTACAACCGGTACCCGGCCGAGTTCAGCGGCGGTCAGCGTCAGCGCATCGGCATTGCACGCGCGATCGCACTGCGACCCAAGCTGATCGTCTGCGATGAGCCGGTGTCCGCGCTCGATGTCTCGATCCAGGCGCAGATCGTCAATCTGCTCAAGGATCTGCAGGAGGACTTCGGCGTCTCGTATCTCTTCGTCGCTCACGACCTCTCTGTCGTGCGGCAGATCTCGCAGCGCGTCGCAGTCATGTATCTCGGTCATATCGTCGAACTGGCCAGTCGCGACGTGCTGTACTCCCGGCCGCAGCATCCGTACACCCATGCGCTGCTGTCTGCGATTCCCCTCCCTGATCCGGATCGTCAGAAGCAGCGTGAGCAGATCACCCTGCACGGCGATCTTCCGAGCCCGATGAATCCGCCTGCGGGCTGCGTCTTCCACACCCGCTGCTTCCGTGCCGAGGAGCGCTGCAAGGTCGAGATCCCGCCGCTGGTCGAAGTCGCTCCGGGTCACATGCTCGCCTGTCACGTGCCCATGACCGAGTTCGTCATCGGCACGAGGATCGAAGGCCCGGACTCCGGCCTTGTCGAGATGCCGAGTCGGAATGTCGAAGCACCGAGCGAGGTGATCGCCGACATGGCCGAGGAGGGTCGCGGTGGGCCGGTCACCGCCGATTACGTCGGGGATCCTGACCGCGACTAGTCTGCTTCGCATCATGGGCATCGTTCGGGTGCCGAGCGGATCCCGGCGACTCGCCGTCGTCTCCGTCGGCCTTCTCACTGCACTCGCAGTGGTCTCGGGCTGTTCCTCGGCATCCGCTCCCGCACCTTCGCCCTCGGGAACCATCGCGCCCGGCTTCAACGAGGCGCTCGGTTCGGTCGTCAACCCCTCCGACGAGACCGGGGGCGTACTGCGCATCGCCGTGCCCGGTGACTGCGGTCACTGGAAGCCCGAACTCACCATCTCGGCGGCGTGCGCGAATCTGCAGCGTGCACTGAGCCGGCAGCTCACCACGTATGTCTCGGCACCCGGGCGAGCCGGGTCAGTGGTGACCGCCGACCTGGCCACCGATCTCGGTCAGTCCGATGACGACGGCAGGAGCTGGACGTACACGCTGAAGCCGTATCTGAGATGGAATGACGGTTCGCCACTCACCACCGTCGACGTCGCGCGCGGACTGCGCAATCTCGATCTTCGACGCGGTGACTTCGCGATCACCGGGATTGACTTCGGGGCCAATCGCACCATCGCGGTGCACCTCGATCGGCCCTTCCATGATTTCGACGCCGTGGTTGCCCTGGCCGTCGCGGCACCGGTAGCTCCGGGCGACACCGTGAGATTCTCCGGTCCGTTCACCGTCGACCCCACCAACGCCTCGCACCTGACGCGCAATTCGCAGTGGGATCAGGCCACCGATGACGTGCGCACTCCGCTCGTGCACGAC
>JBEGLG010000148.1:0-3128 GCA_041183645.1 Actinomycetota bacterium
GCGCCCGGCAACCTGTCGCTCATGCTGCACCCGGCGGATCCCAAGTAACCATGGCGAAAGCCGGGCCGAAGTACTCCTGCAGCGCCTGCGGTGCCACGGCATTGCGCTGGGAGGGTCGCTGCTCGAAGTGCGGCGAGTTCGGCACTGTCGTCGAGATGCAGGCCGCAGCGCCGAATGTCGGGCTGAAGTCCTCAACCACAGGTCGCGCGCCGAGCAAGGGCGCACGCCAGGTCTCCGAGGTCACCGCGAGCGCCTCTCCCCCGCGCATGCAGTCGGGCATCGCCGAGTTCGATCGCGTGGTCGGCGGTGGACTCGTGCGCGGCCAGGTGCTGCTGCTCGCGGGTGAGCCCGGTGCCGGGAAGAGCACGCTGCTGCTCACCGTGGCCGACTCCATCGCCCAGCGCACCGGCAAGCCGACTCTCTATATCTCCGCCGAGGAGTCCGTCGAGCAGATCGCCGTGCGCGCACGACGCATCGGAGCCTCCAGTGAGCACCTTCTGCTCGCCGATGACAATGACCTCGCTGTCGTGATCGGTCACCTCGATCATCATGGCCCCGACATTCCGCTGGTGATCATCGACTCCGTGCAGACCGTCGCCTCGGCCGATGTCGAGGGTCGTGCCGGCGGGGTAACCCAGGTGATGGAGGTCGCGCAGGCCCTTACCCGAGTCGCGAAGTCGCGTGGCATCGCGATCTGCCTGGTCGGTCAGGTCACCAAGGACTCCACGATTGCCGGCCCGCGATCGCTCGAGCACATCGTCGACACCACGCTGTCGCTCGACGGAGATCGTCACACTTCGCTGCGCCTGCTGCGCGCCATCAAGAATCGCTACGGGCCTGCCGACGAGGTGGCCTGCTTCGAGCAGACCGATACCGGCATGCGCGAGGTGCCTGATCCCAGCGCCCTGTTCCGCGGCCACCGCGAGGCACCCGTGCCCGGCACGTGCGTCACCGTCACGATCGAGGGCCGCCGCCCGCTGCTCGCCGAGATCCAGGCGCTCATCGCGCCCACCACCAACCCGAATCCCCGTCGCGGAGTCTCGGGCCTCGACACCTCTCGCGTGGCCATGCTGACCGCGGTCACCGAGCGGGCCGCCGGGCTCAAGCTGTACGACAAGGACGTCTACGTCGCCACGGTCGGCGGCATGCGTCTCTCCGATCCCGGCTCCGACCTCGCCATCTGCCTGGCCATCGCCTCGGGTGCCCGCGATCAGGCGCTGCCTGCCGACATGACCGCCATCGGCGAGGTCACGCTCTCCGGCGACATTCGAGCCGTGCCGATGATCACCCAGCGCATCGCCGAGGCGAGCCGACTCGGATACAGCCGCATCCTGGTGCCGCAGGGCACTCGCGAGCGCCTTGACTCCAAGGTGAGCGGAATCATCGAGGTCGGAACGCTCAGTGCGGCCCTGAGCTCACGCTGACGATTAGAGTCGACACGTGACTCCTGCCGAGACCTCCTTCGACTCGCGACTCAAGGAGATCCTTGCGCGGGTCGCACCCGGAACCGAGCTGCACGATGGTCTCGAGCGCATCCTGCGCGGCCGCACCGGCGCCCTGATTGTCCTGGGCTTCGATCGCTCGGTCGAGCACATCGCGAATGGCGGCTTCACCCTCGATGTCCCGTTCTCCGCCACCCGACTGCGCGAGCTGTCGAAGATGGACGGCGCCGTGATCCTCGATACGGCAGGCGCCACGATCGTGCGCGCTGCAGTGCAGCTGGTGCCCGATGCATCGCTCGCCACCGATGAGACAGGCACTCGCCATCGCACGGCTGACCGTGTCTCGCGCCAGACGGGGTATCCCGTGATCAGCGTGAGCAAGTCGATGAACATCATCGCCCTGTATGTCGACGGCCGTCGTTACGTACTCGACGACACCTCCGAGATCCTCACCCGCGCCAATCAGGCGCTCGCGACTCTCGAGCGCTATAAGTCCCGGCTCGACGAGGTGAACTCCTCGCTGTTCGCGCTCGAGATCGAGAATCTCGTCACGGTGCGCGATATCGCGACCACCTCGCAGCGCCTCGAGATGGTGCGCCGCATTGCCAGCGAGATCGAGAGCTACGTGGTCGAGCTGGGTGTCGAGGGCCGTCTGCTCAGCCTGCAGCTCAATGAGCTCGTCTCCGGTGTCGAGCATGAGCGGGTACTGCTCGTGCAGGACTACCTCTCCGCTGCTTCGTCCCGCAAGCGCAAGGGTGTCGAGATCGCACTCGCCCGACTCGACAGCCTCAGCGCCAATGAGCTCCTCGATCTCAGCGTCATCGCCGACGCCTACGGGCTTGCCGGCGGCGGCGAGCAGATGGACCAGCCCGTGCAGGCGCGCGGCTATCGCATCCTGGCCCGGGTGCCTCGTCTCTCCGAGGTCATCACCGATCGCCTCATCGCGCACTTCAACGGCCTGCAGCGACTGCTCGCCGCAGGCATCGACGATCTTCAGCAGGTCGAGGGCGTGGGCGAGGCCAGGGCGCGGTCGGTGCGCGAGGGCCTCTCGAGGATCGCCGAGTCGAGCATCCTCGAACGCTTCATGTGATTACTTCGTGAGCGAGAACGTGGCCGCCGGGCTCTTGGCCTTCAGGTTCTTCGCCGTGACCTGGTAGCGACCGGGCTTCGCCGGGGTTCCCTTGGTCGGGCAGCCCTTCGTCGTGACCTTGCCATTCCACTCGATGCTCGTGCCGACCTTCTTGCCCGGCTTCAAGGTGATGATCTTGCTCTGAGTTCCGGCACCGCAGTCGTCACTGGACCACACGTGATACCCGCCCGAGGTCACTTCTATCGAGTTGGCCTTCGGCCCGACATCACGCTTGCAGGGGACCGCGCTCGTGTTCTGAATGGTCATGCTGAGAACCGGCTTCGCGCCCAGCGTGTAGGAGGGCTGGTCGGAGGACGCCACGACCGCGATATCGGCGTTCTTGCAGTCGAGAATCTCGCCCGCGGGCGCGGCCTCGGTTGCCGTGGAGTCAGTCGGCGCACTCGCGACCGCGTCGCCACTGGGGGTGGGAGTCGGCATCGGCGCGAGCGAGCTCGGCGCCGACGGCACCGCTGAGGCAGGCGCGCTCGCGGAGGCCACGGGGGCCGGGGTGTCGGAGGAACTACGCGAACCCAGCAGCCACCACAGGCCGACGATGA
>JBEGLG010000149.1:0-4843 GCA_041183645.1 Actinomycetota bacterium
CGGCGCAGATCGCCCAGGGCGTCTCGAACGTCATCGCCACGCTTCAGTAGTTCCGCACACAAGGAGGAAGTCATGTCCATGGCCCGCGTCGAGGGGCTGCGCATCGGTGATCGCTACGACATCGAGCAGCTCATGTACAAGTACTGCAAGGCCGCTGACATGGCCGATGCTGCTACCCAGGCCGATCTCTTTCACGAGGACTGCCGCGTGCGCTACAGCGGCACCGAGTGGATCGAGGGACGCGAGAACCTCCTGGCCGCCCTCCAGAAGGCCTTCACCCGCTACAAGCAGACCTCCCACGCCGTCACCAACATCTCCATTGAGTTCCAGGACACTGACTACGCCACCGCAGACAGCCTGATCACTGCCTGGCACCGTAATTTCGATAACGAGGAGTGGACCCTCCACGGTCGCTATGTCGACACCTGGCTGCGTGATCGTCATGGGTGGCGCATGAAGACCCGCGAGATTATCGCCGCCGGTGCGGTGAATCGCGATGAGGCTAGCCTCAACATGATTCAGCGCCTCGTTCTCAGCGACGGTCACTGATGGGTCGCCTCGCCGGCAAGTCGGCGGTCGTGACTGGCGGTGCTCGCGGTATCGGCGAGGGGATCGTTCGCCTGTATGTCGAGGAGGGCGCCCGGTGCATCATCGCCGACATCGACGTCGAAGCGGGCGAGAAGCTTGCCGCTGAACTGGCACCGAATGCCATCTTCGTGCGCACCGATGTCACGAGCGAATCCGACATCGCCACCGCTATCGAGGCGGCGATCCTGGAGTTCGGCGGCCTCGACATCATGATCAATAACGCCGGAGTCGTCGGCGTCATCGGCCACATCGACACCACCCCGCTCGCCGACTACGAACGCACCATGTCGATCCTGGTCACTAGCGTCTTCCTCGGCACCAAGCTCGCTGCAGGAGTCTTCAAGAAGCAGCGCTCGGGCGTCATCATCAACACGGCCAGCACCGCCGGCATCAACGGCGGCCTCGGGCCGCATATCTACACCACCGCCAAGCACGCCGTGGTCGGCCTGACCAAGAGCGTGGCCGTCGAGCTCGCGCCCCTGGGCATTCGTGCGAATGTGCTCGTCCCCGGCGCGACGGTCTCGTCGCTCACGGCAGGCGTCGTCACCGGCGACAAGGACAACCTCGAGGCTGCGGCAGTGCGTCTGGGCTCCAAATACGCGGGCGGCAAGGCGCCGATGCCTCGCGATCTGGCCAATGCTGCCTTGTTCATGGCTTCCGATGAGTCGGCCTTCATGAACGGCGCCGTCATCATCATCGACTCGGGCAAGGAAGTCCTGAGCGATCGCGCTCGCGACAAGTTCTACCCGGCGGAGTAGTCGCCACCACGCACTGCATGGAAAAGCGCCCGGAAGGATCTCCCGGGCGCTTTTTCGTGTCGGCGACTTCTAACTCGCGGAACGACCCACGGCCGAGCTGCCACTGAGGATCGCGCGCTCATTGGTCACGCGAGTCTTGAGCAGGGCCTCGCCGCGCTCGATGAAGTCGCGGTTCACGGTGTCCATCACGAGATCCATGGCGGTGGAGAAAGCGCGGCTCGCGTTCTCGTAGTCGCGAATGACGTCGGTCAGCACCAGCGAGTCGCCCATCTGAGCACCGGCGACGGCCGCGGCGACCTCGGCACTGCCCGTGGCCTTGGCCACGTCATCGGCAAAGGCGAGGTAGGTCGGGATCTCTGCCCGCATGACTGAGATCTCGCGCTCGCTGGCATTGGCGCAGTCGTTGAGCACGATCATCAGCATGTGCAGGCGAATCTGCTGGGCAGGGTCGGTGATCACGGGCATGATGTCGCGCGTCAATTCTTCGACGACATCCTCCAGAACGCGCGAGGTCGACGGGCGAGTGATCATGCGGAGACCTCCGAGTAGGGCAGCTCGAGCGAGTAGTCGAGGTACAGGTTGTTGAAGTGCGCGTAGGCGGTCATCAGGAACGTGCCCATGATGCCGCGGTGCTGACCGGCCGTGACGTCGGCGGTGCCGCGCACGATGTCGACCATGAGATGGCTGGTGCCAAGGAGGAGGAAGTACTTCGCGATGGCCGGGTTGATCTGCTCCTCGGTCATGCCGGTCAGGGCACGGTAGGAGGTGAGGAAGGCCTCCGGGTCAGGGTGGTAGAGATGCGGGGGCATCGGGATCTGAAGGTAGTAGCCGAGGTCCAGGCGCGGATCGCCGATGCGCGAAAACTCCCAGTCGATGATGTACGGGTCAGTGCCCTCGGAGAGCAGGAAATTGCCGGGCTGAAGATCACCATGCACGAGGGCCATCGGCACCTCGGGCGGGAGGTTCATCCGGATCTTCTTCAGGGTGTAGCGCAGCACCGGATCGCAGTTGTCGATCAGCTCGAGCATGCGCTCGTAATTCGCAATGACATCGCAGATGTGCTCGATCCAGCTGCTCGGCCGCTCGATGCTCGAGCCAATCGACTCGAGAGGAGTGTTGTGTGCCGATGCCATGATCGCGACGAAATCCTCGCGGGCCTTGTCGAGATCGGGCCCTGAGTCGAGGAACTTCTGCATCGAGCTGGAGTCGATGGCCTCGGAGACAATGGCCTTGCAGCCCATGTACTCGCCGGTGGCATCGAAGTAGCGCGGTGCGGGGATCCGGAAGTTCGGAAGATCCTTGACGGCCTGGAGCATGGCCCACTCATCGGCGCGGTCACTGCGGAAGACGCTGTCCTCCTCGGCCGGATCGCCGCGCAGCACGAACTTCTCGGTGGTGCCGTCAGCCCACTGAACCTCGGCCATCACGGTGTCGCGGCTGTACCCGCCGGGAAGCGGCGACGCGCTGAGCACGGTCGCCCCGCGGTCGGGCTCCACGGCATCCAGGAAGGCCTGGAAGCGCTCGACGTTCATTCGTGCTCCTTCGTGCTTGGAGCCCTACGCCTCGTGCGGGCGGTAGCTCAGATCAGTGGTGTCGCGGGTACCCCGGACCGTGTGGGGCCGAAGGTGTAGGTAATCATCGGCGATCGGCTCGGTCCGTGACCAGTCAACGGCCTCAGTTCGATGTGACATCCGCCACGAGCCGTTCACTTTGCGGTAACGGTCGATATACCGCCCGCAGATAAAGCGGTCGAAGCCCTCGGTGGCGTGCTTGTGATACGCCTGGAAGTACACCTCGCCGGTGCCCTGGTCGCCGTCGATCTGGAGGTTGATCTGGCCTAGGAAGTGCTGGGTATCGCTGTACGCCGACAGGGCCTTCATGGCCATCTGTGCCATCTCGTCGGGACCGCCGGTGAACGAGCCGTAGTGGGTGGTCGCGTCGTCGGTGAACACCGAGCGCACGAGCGCCCCGTCGGCGCGATCAAGGCCTCGCATGTAGGTGGCTGACAGCTCGCGGAGTTCCTCGCGGTCGAGCAGCCACTGCAGACGGGCGGGATCAATCTCGGTCATGTCGTGCCTCTCGTGTGGGGAAACCGTGCCGGGGATCAGGGGGTGATGACGCATTCCATGTGGCCGAAGCCGGAATCCGCCGAGTTGTCGAGATTGACGCAGGTCGCGAACTGCTCTGCCCAGGCATCGGGGCGCTGCACGAACCAGCCGGCCGGGTCGCCGACGTTGATCGGATGCGTGACATCCCAGATCTCGCCGTCGTGGAACTCCTCGCCGCGGTACACACCACGGCCGAGGCCGTCGGCGAAGCCATCGTGATAGCCGCCGCCCTGCAGATAGACAGGCCAGCCGACGGGGGTGTTGAGGAAACGATCGACCGTGCCATCGGGACGAGTCAGTGCAATGGTCGATTCCTTCAGGCGCGGAAGGCCGTCGATGCGCTCATGCGTGACCTCGGCATCGACATAGGACCACCACTCCTGCGTGGTGTCGTTCGGGATCACGATGGTCTCGAGCTGATTGAAACTGCCATCGGGCTGCTGGTGGAACTGCCAGAACATGACTCGATCGGGCATCTTGAACATGGTCCACTGACGCATGGCGAAACCGCGGCGCGGATCCTTGCCCACCTCGGGCGCAACCCCGGTGTTCTTGCCGCCCGTGCGACCCATGCCCCACGAGTGATCTCGCACGCCAACCCACGACTTCGGCGAGACCTGCAGGGTGCGGTCGCCGACGGTGATGGTGCCGGTGACATCGAGGCACTGGTCATAGTTGTTGCGGGTGTAAACCTTGCGACCGCCTGCGTAGCGGATGATCTCGTCTTCGAGAAAGGGCTCGTGCAGTGCCGTCCACTCGAGGTCGTAGCTGATGCCGTACTGGTTCGTGTCGCAGGTCAGCCGCAGGCGCTTCATCGGCTCGAGAATCTCGAGTGCGAGGGGACCGACGCGGATGTCGTCGATATTCGGCCGAAGGCGACGTGACCAGCGCAGGTTGTGCTGCTTGCCGTCGACAGTGACGCAGGCAAAGCCGTCCATGACATCGGTATTGGAATACAGGCGCATGCCTACGAACAGGCTCGCCCCGGTCTCCTGGTCGCCGAGGGTGAAGTAGTAGCCATCGCTCCAGTTCGGGGATTCGCTTGCTACTGAGTTGAAGGTGCCGTTCGTCTGGTGGCGCGGGAACTCGTCGAAGGCTGTCAGGCGCTGAGTGCTCATTCCCGCAGCCTACTGGCGGATTCGCCACTATGAGACAAAATGTCTCATAAATCGGGAAACTGGGCTAAGGTCACGCCCATGAAGTCACTCATCCTCGGTGGAAGCACCTTTGTCGGACGTCGCACGGTCGAGCAGCTGCGGGAGGCAGGTCACGAGGTCACCGTGCTGAACCGCGGCAAGACCACCAGCGACCTCCCCGAGGGCGTGAGTCGCATCGTGGGCGATCGCACGAGCACCGAGTCCATGCGCTCGGCACTCGAGGGCACCGAAT